>DASUXB010000108.1:0-8316 GCA_036378195.1 Nitrososphaera sp. | reverse complement strand
ACAGAGAAACTCTATGAACTTGGAGTCCAGAACGTGGACGAGGCAAATGAGAAGCTCCGCGCTGCCGGGACGAGGGTTTTTGTCGACGGCAGGCTGATCGGTTACGTGGAAAAGGGCGACGTCCTCGCAGAGACCCTCAGGAGCATGAGGAGGTCCGGCAAAGTCCACCCGCACGTTGGCATCTACCTCTATAGCTCGCAAAACGAGAACGCGACCAAGAGATTGTACATCAGCTGCAACGCCGGCAGGGTCATGCGCCCGCTCGTCGTGCTAAAAGACAGCAAGCCGCTTGTCACGATGGAGATAATCGAAAAGGTGTCCAAGAAGTTCCTGTCGTGGATGGACCTTCTCTACATGGGAGTCATCGAGCTGGTCGACGCAAACGAGGAGGAAAACTCGTACGTGGCGATGGAGCCAAAGAAGGTGGAAACAGGCAAGCACACGCACTTGGAGATATTCCCCTCCGCAATCCTTGGAGTCGGCGCTTCAATCATCCCGTACCCAGAGCACAACCAGTCGCCAAGAAACACGTACGAGAGCGCGATGGCCAAGCAGTCGCTTGGGTTCTCTACTCCATTGATGAACGCAAGCACGTACGTGCGCCAGCATTTCATGCTCTACCCGCAGATACCTGTCGTCTCTACTAAGGCAATAAACCTGCTTGGACTTGAAGACCGCCCGACGGGCCAGAACTGCGTCGTTGCGGTGCTTCCGTTTGAAGGCTATAACATCGAGGACGCAGTCGTGTTCAACAAGTCGTCAGTCGACCGCGGGCTTGGAAGGACGTTCTTTTACAGGATCTATGAGGCTGAAGCGAAACAATACCCTGGCGGCATGAAGGACACGTTTGAGCTCCCGCAGGCCGACGCCAACATCCGCGGATACCGTGGCGAAAAGGCGTACCGCCTTCTGGAGGCAGACGGCGCAATCATGCACGAGGCCGTGGTCAACGGCGGTGACATACTGATCGGAAGGACTTCTCCACCAAGGTTCATGGAGGAGTACAAAGAGTTTGAAGTAAAGGGCCCGTACAGGCGCGACACTTCGGTCGGCGTCAGGCCATCTGAAAACGGAGTCGTCGACACCGTCATCATAACACAGTCGGTGGAGGGCGGCAAGATGTACAAGATCAGAGTCCGCGACATGCGCATTCCAGAGATTGGCGACAAGTTTGCCTCAAGGCACGGCCAGAAAGGCGTCGTCGGAATGCTGGTCAACCAGGAAGACGTCCCGTACACCGAGGACGGCCTTGTGCCAGACGTAATGATTAACCCGCACGCGTTCCCATCCAGGATGACCGTCGGCATGTTCATGGAGTCGCTCGGCGGTAAAGCCGCATCATTGCGCGGCAAAATCGCGGACGGCTCGGCGTTCCTTGGCGAGAAACTGGACGACATCAAGGGCGCAATGGAGCAGTACGGCTTCAAGTATACAGGCAAGGAAGTGATGTACGACGGCAGGACCGGCAGGCGCTTCCCTGCGGACGTCTACGTCGGAGTCGTATACTACCAGAAACTGCACCACATGGTCGCAGACAAGATTCACAGCCGCGCCCGCGGACAGGTCCAGATGCTGACAAAGCAGCCGACAGAGGGCCGCGCCCGTGGTGGAGGGCTCAGGTTCGGAGAGATGGAGCGCGACTGCCTTATCGCATATGGCGCGTCCATGATGCTAAAAGATCGTCTGCTTGAAGAGTCGGACAAGGCGGAGGTCAACGTCTGCGAAAGGTGCGGACTGCTTGCGTACTATGACGTCAAGCAGCGCAGATACGTCTGCCGCGTGTGCGGAGAAAAGGCCAAGATCTCGTCCGTCGTAATCGCGTACGCGTTCAAGCTCCTGTTGCAGGAGATGATGAGCCTCAACGTCGCTCCAAGGCTGATAGCCAAGGAGAAGGTGTAAGGAGAGGGGGAGATAACAATGATGGAAGAATCAGCCAAGATTCTCGGTGGAATAAAGTTCAGCGTCTGGTCGCCGACCGAGGTGCGCAAGTTCTCGGTCGCAGAAGTCACTGCGCCAGAGACGTATGACGAGGATGGTATGCCCGTGCAGGGCGGCCTGATGGACAACAGGCTAGGAACCCTGGAGCCGGGGCAAAAGTGCGCCACGTGCGGCAACACCTCTGCCAAGTGCCCGGGTCACTTTGGCCACATCGAGCTTGCCGAGCCGGTGCTGCACATCGCCTTTGTCGACGACGTGCACAAGCTGTTGCTCACCACGTGCAGGTCGTGCAACAGGATAAAGCTCGATCCTGAAGAGCTGGCGCACTACAAGGCAATCCGCGAGAGCAAGGCGCCATACGCCGTTATCACGCTTGAAAACATCCGTGACGAGATAATAGAAAAGGCCAAGAAGGTCAAGTCGTGCCCGCATTGCGGCAAAGAACAGTACGACCTGATATTCACAAAACCGACTATATTCGTGGAAAGGACCGAGGCAGGCGAGAACAGGCTGCTTCCGATCACTATCCGCGAGCGCCTGAGCCACGTGCCAGACGAGGACTTGATGCTGCTAGGCTACGACCCGACGACCGCAAGGCCAGAGTGGTTCGTGCTGCAGGTGCTGCCAGTCCCGCCGGTGACCGTCAGGCCGTCGATCATACTAGAAACAGGCATCAGGTCGGAGGACGACCTGACCCACAAGCTGGTCGACATCATACGCGTCAACCAGCGCCTCAAGGAGAGCAAGGAGGCAGGGACGCCGCCGCTCATCGTACAGGACCTAGTTGACCTCTTGCAATACCATGTCACAACGTACTTTGACAACGAAGTGTCCGGCATACCGCAGGCCCACCACAGGTCGGGCAGGCCGCTGAAAACGCTGACGCAGAGGCTGAAGGGAAAGGAAGGCCGCTTCCGTGGCTCGCTTTCCGGCAAGCGCGTCGACTTTTCGAGCAGGACCGTCATCTCGCCGGACCCCAACCTTACGATATCCAACGTGGGCGTGCCTACTGATGTTGCTAAAAAGCTGACAATTCCAGAGACCGTGTCGCAGTGGAACCTTGAGAAACTCAAGGCGCTGGTGACAAACGGCCCCAACACGTACCCCGGCGCCAACTATATCATCAGGCCTGACGGCGTCAAGATTAGGCTCGACTATGTCACCGACAGGAAAACAATCGCGGACTCGCTTGCGCCCGGCTATGTCGTCGAGCGCCACCTGTCAGACGGCGACATCGTCATCTTTAACCGCCAGCCTTCATTGCACAGGATGTCAATCATGGCGCATTCCGTGGTGGTGCTTCCGTACCGCACGTTCCGCCTGCACCCCGCAGTATGCCCGCCGTACAACGCCGACTTTGACGGAGACGAGATGAACCTCCACGTGCCGCAGAGCGAAGAAGCGCGCGCAGAAGCCACGCTTTTGATGCGCGTACAGGACCAGCTCATATCTCCGCGCTATGGAGGCCCGATCATCGGAGGTATCCGCGACTTTATCACCGGCGCATTCATGCTGACACGCGACGAGACTGTTCTCACCCGCGACGAATTTGCAAACTTGGCGCTTGTCGGCGGCTACAAGGGACCGCTGCCAGAGCCGGCGGTGACAAAGGACGGGCAGAAACTGTACAGCGGGCGCCAGCTGTTCTCGCTGTTCCTGCCAAAGGACTTTAACTTTGTCATCACCAGCAAATGGAACAAGGCGGCCAAGGGAGAGGGCAAGGATGTCGTGATAAAGAACGGACAGCTAATCTCCGGCGTAATCGACAAGGCGTCGATTGGCGCAGAAGAGCCCGACTCTGTCCTGCACAGGATAGCAAAGGACTATGGCACCGACGTGGCGAGAAAATTCCTTGACTCTATCCTGATAATGCTAAAGACGTACATCACCCACCGCGGGTTCACGTACGGCTACTCCGACCTCTGGCTGTCACCAGAGACTAGACAGGAGATAGCCGACACAATCCAAAAGACCTACGACAAGGTCCACGAGCTGATACAGCAGTACCGCGACGGCTCGCTTCCACTCACAAGGGGTCTGTCGGCAGAAGAGGCGCTGGAACTGTACGTCGTCAATGAGCTGTCCCGCGCCCGCGACCGCGCAGGCAGGACCGCAGACAGGGCATTTCCGGACAACAACTCTGGCATAATCATGGCATCCACCGGCGCAAGAGGATCGACACTTAACATAGGCCAGATGACCGCGGCGCTCGGCCAGCAGTCTATACGCGGCAAGCGCATCCAGAAGGGCTACCGCAACCGCGCCCTTCCGCATTACGTTCCAAACGAGACCAGCCCGGACGCAAGAGGCTTTGTCAAGTCCAACTACCGCGACGGCCTTAGCCCGCTAGAGTTCTTTTTCCACGCCATGGGCGGACGCGAGGGCCTCGTGGACACTGCAGTCAGGACCCAGCAGTCCGGCTACATGCAGAGAAGGCTCATCAACGCGCTAGAGCACTTGAAGATTGAATACGACCAGACCGTCAGGGACCCGCACGGCAACATCGTGCAGTACCTGTACGGCGAGGACGGAATCGATCCTGCCAAGAGCGACCACGGCGAGGCGGCCAACATCTCTAGGCTCATCGAGGCCGAAGCAATCGTCGACGAGGGGCGCAAGGCTACCGAGGACGCTATAAAGAAGATACTGGAGGAGCACGGCTCGCGCCTCAACCCGAGGATGCGCGCCAACCTGGAAAAGGCGCTCCTTGAGAACAAGCTGAGCAAGGAAGGTGTCGAGAAGGTCATGAGAAAGGTGCTCGATCTGGTCGACAAGGCCCTTGCAGAGCCTGGAGAGGCGATCGGCGTCGTAACGGCGCAGTCGATAGGCGAGCCGGGAACCCAGATGACCCTGCGTACGTTCCACTTTGCAGGAGTCAAGGAGCGAAACGTCACGCTCGGCCTGCCAAGGCTCATCGAGCTTGTCGACGCGCGCAAAAAGCCGGTGACGCCAACGATGGACATCTACCTCGACGAGGCGCATCGCGGTTCGCGCGAAAAGGCCCTTGAAGTAGCGCGTGAAATCCTGTTCACGCAGGTAGGCGACTTGATCGAGAAATCCGAGACCGACTATTCCGGCGTGCTCACATTCTACTTCTCCGAGGCTAAGCTCGCCGAGCGCGGATGCACACTTGAAGAGGCCAATGCAGTTCTAGAAGGCACCAAGAAGAAATACGAGGTCAAGATGAGCGAAAGCAAGCGCTCTATCAAGGTCAGCGTGCCCGACGAGCCAGATGCGCAGACACTGCTCACATTAAAGAACAAGCTCTTGAACACGAGGGTAAAGGGCGTGCCGGACATCGAGCGCGTCACGATTGTCAAACAAGATGAAGAGTGGGTCATCCAGACTGCCGGCTCTAACCTTGCCAAGGTGGTGCTGGTAGACGGCGTGGACACTTCAAGAATTGCCACCAACAACGTCTACGAGATCTGGCAGACGCTCGGCATCGAAGCTGCAAGGACGGCGCTTGTAAAAGAGGTCACAAACACCCTTGAAGAGCAGGGCCTCGAAGTCGACGTGCGCCACATCATGCTGGTTGCAGACCTGATGACATCAAAGGGCTACCTCCAGCAGATCGGTCGCCATGGTATCGCAGGGACAAAGACATCAGTGCTCGCAAGGGCGGCGTTTGAAATCACGGTCCCAACGATAGCAAGGGCCTCGCTTGAAGGCCAGGTGGAGACGCTGCGGGGCGTGACAGAAAACGTTATAGTAGGTGCCACCGTACCCGTCGGCACCGGAATGGTTGACCTCTATATGAAGGTCAAGGAAGGTAAAGAACAAGAATGAAGACAATAGAAAAAGTAATCAAAGACGCAGTAGCGGCCAACAAGTACAAGAGTGGAGTGAAGGAAGTCCTCCAGTCGGCCAAGAGTTCCAAGCTGGTGATAGTTTCAAAGTCGCTTGACGCCGGCGACAGGGCAAAACTTGACGAGCAGACAAAGTCCGCCGGTGTTGCCATCTACGAGTTTGACGGCAACTCTGTGCAGCTCGGCAAGCTCTGCAACAAGCCCTTCCGCGTCACGGCGATTGCCATCAAGGGCGCGACCGACGCCGAGGTTACGGCCGTGATGTCTGAAAAGGGCAAGTGACCCTCTTTTCTTTTCCTTTTCGCTACTTTTGTTCTACCGAGGCGCCAAGACTTAAATTGACCTTCGGGACAGTGCTCAGCTTGTATTTGTCTGTTGAAGAAGGAAGAAGGCTCTACGCCAGAGGGGCAAACTGAATATGACGGAAATAAAGCTGACCTCTGACGAGCTGCGCCTGATCTCGCTCTTTGGAAGCGTGACAAGCGCGTCTGCGCGCGACTGCATAGTTGACGACAAGATGGACCGCGTCATATTTGTTGTGAACAAGGGCCAGATGGGCCTTGCAATCGGCAAGGGTGGCGCCACCATAAAGCAGCTGCAGCAGGTCGTGGGCCGCAAGGTCGAGCTCGTCGAGTTCTCGGAAGATCCTGCCGAGTTTATCCGCAACATGCTCAATGCCGACATGGTGTCGGACGTGCGCATCTCAGAAAGGATGGACGGAAGCAAGCAGGCCGTAGTCACCGTCGACGCCAAGAAAAAGGGCGCCGTGGTAGGCAGGGAAGGGAGAAACGCCGAGAAGGCCAGGCTTTTGGCAAAGCGATACTTCCATATATCCAGTGTCCTGATCGTAAGCCCGGAACAGCAGATAACAAACAGGGTGAATATGAATAATGGGTAAATCTCCACTAGGATTGTTTGCCGGCGGCGTGCTCAGGACGAAGAAGAGCCGCGGCAGGTGGGCAGACAAGTATTACAAGAGACGTATGCTTATGCTTGACAAAAAGGCGAACCCGCTAGAGGGCGCGCCGCAGGCAAGGGGCATTGTGCTGGAAAAAGTAGGCATCGAGTCAAAGCAGCCAAACTCTGCCGTGCGCAAGTGCGTCAGGGTGCAGCTGATAAAGAACGGCAAGTCCGTCACCGCCTTCCTCCCGAGGGACGGCGCTCTCAACTTTGTCGACGAGCACGACGAGGTCATGGTCGAGGGCATCGGCGGCTCCATGGGTGGCGCAATGGGCGACATCCCCGGTGTCAGGTGGCAGGTGTTCAAGGTAAACGGCGTTTCGCTCAAAGAGCTCGTATATGGCAGAAAGGAGAAGCCGAGAAGATGAGCGGAAAAGAGCAGGTTACAATCACGCTTTTCAACAAGTGGGAGACCAAGGAAATCGAGATAAACGACCCGGGATTAAAGACGGCGATTTCGCTAAAGCCGGCAGTCCTCCCGAACACCTTTGGAAGGCACGAGCACCAGCGCCTGAAAAAGGCCGATGTCAACATCGTCGAGAGGCTCGCAAACAAGATGATGCATTTCGGCAAGAAATATGCCAAGAACACGGGCAGGATGGGAGGCAAAAAGGCGCGCTCGCTCAACATGGTCCGCACCGCCTTTGACATCATCCACCTAGAAACGGGCAAGAACCCCGTGGAACTTCTTGTTCGCGCTATTGAGAACTCTTCGCCAAACGAGGACACGACCCGCATCGTGTACGGTGGTGTGGTCTACCACGTGTCGGTGGACGTCGCCCCGCTTCGCAGGGTCGACCTTGCGCTCCGCTTCATCGCAGAGGGCGTCAGGGAGTCGACATATGGCAACCCGCAGACGATTGAAGAGGCGCTGGCAAAGGAGATAATCCTGGCCTCAAACAACGACATGGCCAGCCACGCCGTCAAGAAAAAGAACGAGCAAGAAAGAATTGCGATGGCTTCGAGATAAAAGCCAGAGCACATACTCTTTTTTCTTCTTCCTTTTTACGCAAAGATGGTTTAAATATAGTCACGAATTAGGTAAGCCTAATTGTGTCTTTGACGCGCGTGACAGTTGGTAGTAGTGGTGGTTGACAACAATGGAAACCAGGAATATCATTATAGCGGTATTACTTGCCCTTCTCGTTGGCGTGGCTGTACGGCCCGCCCTTGCACAGCAGCAACAACAACAGCAGGGCGATTCAGACGCAGTCGTGGCTCTTGTGAATCTGGAGCGCATGAGAGCACAAGTCCAGCTCGCCGAGAACATCCTGCAGACAGGCGACAGGGATGGCGCGTTTTCCCACGCATTCATCTCTCACACTACAATATTCCCGTCAATCAAGAGCCAGCTGAGCGCGCTTGACGCCGGCTCTACTGGGCAACTGGAATCCGCCCTGACGGACTATGCCTTTCAGATAAAAGACGGCACGCTAACGGCAGGGCAGGCAAAAGAGCAGGCAGCCAAGATATACGCCCTGCTTGACTCGCTGGGCGCAAAAACCGGCAAGGCATCGGACGAGGACGCCGTGTCGCAGGTGGCGGCATTCCTGTTGCGCGATGCGGTGCAATCTTATAAACTGGCGACGCCCGTCGACTACCAGACCGC
>DASUXB010000107.1:0-5112 GCA_036378195.1 Nitrososphaera sp. | reverse complement strand
TGGAGCTCAGTCCTTGAAAGCATCTTGCCCCTCATGCTGTGGGCAAGAACGGTGCCAAAGATCTTGCTTGGAATGCTGACCTTGTTAGCCATGCGCAGCCCTCAATGCTTCCAGCGCTTTATAAAAATCATTAGGTTGCGGCCGGCGCGGGAATTTGCACATGATGTCTCTGTGGAAATAACGACCGGTCAAAGATCAAGGTTGTTTCGTATGGCGTCCCTCAGCTCGTCATCGGACAACTTTTCAGGATTTTCGACTCCGATCTTTTTTGCAGCATTCTGGAGCTTTACCCTGTCAATATCGGCGGCTGCTGCAGTGACAACCAGAGATGAATTATTGTTGGATTCCGACACTTTGGTGGTGGCAGCAGTGACGTTATCTGCCTCCATACCTGCGCCTTTGTTTTCAGGCGCGCCGGGACTTTGGCCTGCTGCAGCATTTGTATTGTCATCCTCATTATTATAGCTGCGAATCTCTCTTTGGGCTTCTATTCTGGCCTTCTCGAATTCCGTTTGCGCCCGTCCAAGCGATCTGGCCAGTTCAGGCAGCTTTTTTGCGCCAAAAAACACCGTTCCCATCAATATTACAACAAGAATCACGTTTTCATAGGCCATTCTATGATACCAGCAGCAAGAACGCGTCCGAAACGCCGGCTAATAACGTTGACTAATCCATGTTAATCTAAGCCTCTGATAGGAGAATAAAAACACCAAAAGATCATCAAACAATTAAATTAACTGAGCAGAGAAGCGAATTAATCTCATATGCTACTAAACGTAGCAGCTTTTGCGCGCTGCTCTCACGATATTGTTGTTCTAGTTGCTGCAAACATTTTCAAGAAAGGGAGAGAGCGGCAGAGTGCTGACGATTGATTCAATCGTAGAGACTTGGTCATATGCCGGAATCCTTTTGCTGGTGTTTGGCATCAACGTCGTCCCGGTGATGATGCCTCCAAGCTGGATTGTTCTGGCATCGATATACTCGGCTTTTCCTTCTTTCAACCCGTTGTACCTGGCGCTGGTCGGCGCCACCGCGTCTGCGGCAGGACGCTTTGCGCTAATGCTCGCAAGTTCCAAGATGCGAAGGTTCATGGGGCAAAAGAGGAAAAACAGCCTGGACGCAATCGAAAAATACCTCGCCGGCAAAAAATATGCGTATTTCATCCTGTCACTGATTTTCGCGCTGGGGCCCCTCCCGAGCAACATGCTCTTCATAGGGTACGGGATGATGAAGGCAAGGACGTTCAGCATATTCCTTGGGTTCTGGATAGGGAGGGTTGTATCCTACGCCGTCCTGATTTCCGTAACCGCGATGGCCTTCAAGCCGTTTCTGGGCTTGTTTTCTGACCACCTGGTCGGGATCCTGGCTCTTGATTCTCTGGGGTTGCTGTCTGTCGTTGCATTTGCCGCAGTCGATTGGGAAAAGATGATAATCGAAAGAAAACTCGTCTTTATCAGGCCGAGTTTCAGGAATCCTTGATGAGAGCATAATGTACGGAAACAGACGGGATGAGAAGCTGCAGAAATTAAGCGACAACGATGGTCATATCGCAGGGGAAGAAATCTGCACCTGCTCGCTTGCCGCCGCCTGCTGTTGCTTCTCCTTCTTTTTCGCCGTCCGCTCGCCCGTCTTTTTGTTCATGCCGTCAACAGTGCCAAGCGCAAACACGTACCTGATGCCTTCCGTCCGCATCTCCGGCGACAAAAGCGAGTTCATCTTTTCCACGTCCGCCTTCACATAGTCTTCAGAATGCTTGTTGGTCCTTGCCACGACGTACTGGAACTCGTCGCTCCTGTACCTGTGGATCTCGTATATCCTGCTCAATTGTGATTTCTTCCCTTATGAAATTTCGTCCGGCAAGTAAACCGTGGGTGTCAAAAATTCTAGCGCTGTTGCTCAGTCGAACAGCTTGGACAGGCCAGCAGCTATTTTTCTGGAGAAAGCAAGCGTCGCAAAGTGGACTCCAAAGCCGATCCCTGCCGCGATGCCAATGTGCATTTCAGCCTCATACAAGCCGATAAACAAGCCGAGAGGTGGAAGCGAAAATATCATTGCCATGCCGGTGCTCATCCACATTGATTTTGCCAGAAGCTCGGGCGTCATATTGTCCAGCCTCTGTGCAGAGAATTTCAGCGTCTGTTTCGAGCGGCGACGGCTCTCTTCCATAGATAGTTGAAAAAAATGTACGAAATATTAATATTCACACGATAAATTGTGCAATTCGATATTATCATAAAATCAAATAATTATATCACAGCCAGCTTGAGGCGCGCAAGCACTTGCAATTAAAAGCAAAAAGTTTGTAATTTGCGAGATGTTTTGCTGCAGTACTCAGATTGCGATGATCAAGTAATTACATAATAATGATATTTTTCTTGCAAAATGCATTTCTGAAAAAATTCCTCGCTGAAAAATAACGTGGAAATCCTCTCTAAAACAAACTTAATTAGCGAGTTTGCAGCACAGAAATCAAATGGAGATTTCAGCGGCACTTTCCACAGAGGAAGAGAAGGCCAAGCTAGACGAAAAATACGAAAAGCTGATCGACCAGTTCGAGCAAGAGACTGCCCAGTACGACAGGATGTCGAGGGTCTCTGCGGTCGCCACCTTTGGCGGCGTGCTTGCGTCTATTCTGGGGCCACTTCTGTATTTCCAGTCCGCCGGCGTCAACCCGTACCACGCCTTTGCGACCGGTCCAGCGCTTTATGTCGCAATCGGCGGCATAGTCGCAAGCAAGCTCGTGCCAAAACTGGCGATAATGTATGCCAGCCACAAAAAGCACGAGGTGTCTAGGGTAAAGTACAAGCCGGTGACCGGCGTGTGCATGTGCGACCTCTACCAGTTCCGCACACACCTGCGCAAGATGGACAAGGCCGAGAACTCTGGCGAGCGCATGAAGCACGCCAAGCTTGCCAGCTACTACAAGCACAAGATGGGCTGGGGTTAGACCCGCCAGCCCGCCGCAAGGCATTTTACCGGCCGCAGTCAACCAATCCCGAACGTGGCGTTAGAGAAGGTATACTATATGCGCATCGTGCTGGGCATAATCGGCGGCGCGATAGCCGGATTTGCAATAGCACCTGGCACGGACCAAAGCACGGCGATTGGAATGGCGCTTGGCATCGCAATCGCGTTTTTCCTCATCTCGTTAGTAATCAGCAGGACGCTTTCAAAGGGCTTTCCAAAGGAATTGCAGAAAAAGGCCGGCTACGACGGCATCGTGCCTTTTATCTTCATGAACATACTGGCCATGGTCATCGTCTACACGGCACTGCACCAGTCCACCCTCCTCAAATAAATAGCGGGTTTCCGTAACGCCGTCCGTATTGTTGTGGGACTATAGCACGCCCGGCATCCCTGACGAGCTTTTCGAGCGCATGGAGGACGTCCCGATAACAAAGGAGGATGTGCGTGCCCTTGCGATAAGCAAGCTCAGATTGAAAGAAGGGTATTCCGCCATCGACGTG
The DNA here is from genome assembly GCA_036378195.1 of Nitrososphaera sp. GTDB lineage: Archaea > Thermoproteota > Nitrososphaeria > Nitrososphaerales > Nitrososphaeraceae > Nitrososphaera. The sequence continues at coordinate 1,645 of DASUXB010000107.1, read as the reverse complement.
GGGTGCGGCAGCGGCAGCATCACCGTGGAATTGTGCCTGCAGACAGGGGGGCAGGTGTATGCGATTGATTTCGATAATAACGCTGTCGAGCTGACAAAAAAGAACCTTGTAAAATTTGGGACTGCAGCGCAGGTGATCCTCGGAAAGGCGCAGGACGTGCTCCCGACGCTCCCGCAGGTTGACGCCGTCATAGTGGGGGGCACCTGGGGCGACGCAAAGCAGGTGATACAGCTGTCAGTGGACAGGCTGAAAAAGGGAGGCAGAATAGTTATTGACACGATATTGATAGAGACGATGTACCAGGCCCTTGCCGCAGTCGGCGAGCTGGGGTTGAAGGATGTCGACGTGACGCAGGTGACGATTGCAAAGGCGCGCAAGGTTACGACAGGAACGATGATGCTTGCGCGAAACCCCGTGATGATGATCTCGGCTACGAAAGCAACCTAGCTATCGCCTCGTCGAGGTAGCTCCTGTCTATCTCAAAGCCGATAAACGAAATGCCGAGCTTTTTTGCGGCTAGCGCCGTCGAGCCGATGCCTGTAAAGGGGTCTGCCACGAGCCCGGCGCGGCCGTGCAGCATGATGCACATTTCCGGCAGCTTTACCGGAAACGTGGCAGGATGCGGCCTATCCTTTCTACTCTGTATCGTCTCGTACGGGATGAACCACGTGTTTCCCCGGTCTCGCCTGTCCTGCTTGGCTTTTTTCCACCTGCCGATGTTGCTCTTGTCCTGGTACGGTATCCCTACTGCCAGCTTGTCCAGTTTTGTCTCGCCGGTCTTTGTGAAATGGAAAATGTACTCGTAGCAGTCGTTGAGAAAGCGCTCGCTTGCGACGGGCTTGAAGTGGCCTACCGCAATGTCGCCGGTAATCCCGGGATAGTCGCCTGCGTCTGCCTTGCCTATCGCAATCGACTTGACCCATGTTATCACGTTCTGCAGGGCAAAGTGCCTGCGCATGACAGAGGCGACGTCCCACGCTATCCACTGGTCCTTCGGCCTGTTGCCGATATTGAGAAAGAACGAGCCGTCGTCGGCAAGCGCCCTCTTGACTGCGATTCCGACCTGCTCCATCCAAGCGAGGTACTTTTCGCGGGGCAAGGTATCGCGGTACGAGTTGTAGCCGACCCCGATGTTGTACGGAGGCGACGTGACTACGACGTCGACCGACCCCTCTCTGACGTCGTCGTTGAAGCCCGCGATGCAGTCCTTGAGGTACAGGGTGGCAGAACTGCTGTTGCCATAGTGCAGCACCCTGTACGGGCCGTTGCCGTGCATACAACCTGCAAGGTTCCTGCCATGCATTTAAGCGATGCCCAGAATCGGCAAAGGACGTAAGCCTTAAGTAAAGCGTAGAGCTACCAAATCCATGCCAGCGCCTGTTTTTGTCAATCCGGCATTCATACAGTCGCTTTTTGACGCACAGCAGAGCTCCGCCTTGTTAAGCCAGATCCAGATGGACGACATGTCGCTCATCGCAGTCGGGCTCGTCATCGGGCTGATAATTATAGTCGTCGTGGTGTTGATGTCGATGGTCGGCGGCCTGCACGTGTTTGATTAGTACAAAAAACAACAATAAGTCAGGGCGCGCCCGATTCGGAATGGTAACTCTCTATCTGGATTGTGGCGTGGGTTATCCGAAAGCGC
>DASUXB010000106.1:0-3449 GCA_036378195.1 Nitrososphaera sp. | reverse complement strand
CCTCAGAAAGGAAGTCGAATACTTGTCGATGATGAAGGACAACCCGATAAAGCCGTTCAAGGTCGTAGTCGGAGGGGTCAAGATAAAGGACAAGATAGGCGCTCTGGAGCACCTTCTTCTCAAAGCTGACAAGGTGATAATTGGAGGAGCGGCGGCGTACACTTTCCTAAAGGCCAAGGGCTTTAAAACCGGAAAATCGCTCATAGACAACGAGCATTTGCCGTGGGTGTCAAAGGCCCTTTCGTCTTACGGCGACAAGATAATGCTCCCGACTGACCACGTCGCGGCCATATCGCCGGCAGACACCTCGATAACGATGGTCAAAGGCGACATACCCGACGGCATGGCCGGCTTTGACATCGGCAACGAGACAATAGAGCGGTATTCTGCAGAAGTGAGCGGCACAAACGGTGCCGGCATGATATTCTGGAACGGTCCCATGGGCATGTTCGAGGTCAGGGCGTTTGCAAACGGCACGGTCAACATCGCCAAGAGCATGGCGCTTGCCTACTGGCGGGGTGCAAAGACGCTCATAGGCGGTGGCGACACGCTGGAAGCGATGAAGAAGTCCGGCGTCGCCGAGAACGAGGTGAGCCACGTCTCCACGGGAGGCGGAGCGACCTTGCGCTACCTTGCCGGAGACGAGATGCCGGGCGTGTCTGTCCTAAACGGCAACTAGTAGAAGTTAATTAATTACACAGGGACGCCAATACCGGCCGTTGTCAGCGCCTCTGCAGAGGGTTGTCATGCACATTGACTTTGACTACTTTTTCGCCCAGTGCGAGGAAATCCGCAGGCCGGAGATAAAGGACAGACCTGTCCTAGTGTGCGTCTTTTCTGGGAGGACAGAGGACAGTGGCGTGGTGAGCACTGCCAACTATGTCGCAAGAAAGTACGGCGTAAAGTCCGGCATCCCAATAAGGGTTGCGAAGGCAAGGCTTGCAGGCGTGGACAACGCATTGCTCTTGCCGCTTGACGCCGGCTATTACAGACAGGTGTCCGAAAGCGCGATGGCGGCAATCAGGGAGCACGCCGATGTCTTTGAGCATGTCGGGATTGACGAATGTTTCATCGACGCGTCAGGACGCGCCAGCGGCAGTTTTGACGTTGCAAAAGGGCTTGCGCACAAGATAAAGCAACAGATACAAGAGCGCACGAAACTCACGTGCTCTATCGGCGTTGCGCCAAACAAGATGCTTGCCAAGATAGCGTCTGACTATTGCAAGCCTGACGGCCTTACGATTGTCAGGCCGCAAGATGCTCTGCGGTTTGTTTCCGCGCTTGACGTGGACAAGATACCGGGGATAGGCCCCAAGACCCGCGACAGGCTAGCAGAGCTTGGGGTAAAGACCGCCGGCGACCTTGCGTCGTTTGACCTATTCAGGCTCATAGGCGAGTTTGGCAAAAAGACTGCGACCTACATGCACAACGCGGCCAAGGGAGTCGACGACGAACCAGTCGTAGAGTCGGAGGGAGAACGCAAGCAGATTATGCGCATAGTCACGCTGAAAAAAGACGCCCAGAACGCGGAGGAGATGTACGACGACCTTGAGGAGATATGCAAGGTCATACAGAAAAGCGCGGCTGAAAAGAAAATGGCGTTTGGGTCGATAGGCATAATCCTCGTCTTTGATGACCTTGAAAACGTCACTAGGTCAAGGGCGCTCAAGGCCCACGCGTCGAGTTCTGATCTCCTGCACTCGACGGCAAAATCGCTGCTTGATGAAGCAATGAATGAGAAAAAGAGAAACGTGCGCAGGCTGGGCGTGCGAATATCAGACCTGCAGGACAGCTCTGGCCAGAATACGCTGTTTGATTATTTTTCATGAAGCAGGGGTAGCGCTTGCCTGCTGCTGATTATGCAGCCTGCGTATTCGCCTGCCTTCCACGTACATCACGATTCCAAGGTAGATGCCAAGCCACGGCAGGAACATTATCTCGCCGGCCACAGAGTGGAACGCCTCCCATTCCCGGGGGTTGACTGTCACGATGAGTGCGTACATCGTCAGCGATATTATGCGGATTATGTTCACAGTGACTGTGCCAAACGTGCCTATCGCAAAATAGATGAGCTTGCGCTTTAGCGGTATCTCCATCTTTAGCAGGAACGCAAGCATCACGAGTGTGTAGATTATCATGCTGTGCACACCCGCTGAAGGCCAGAACACCTGCAGCACAAAGGGCCCGTGCAGGCCGCTTAGCACGAGCATGTTGCCGTGCGCCGTCGCGACGTTGCCCTTGCCTATTGCCATGATGTTTGCGTCGATGAACCTGACCACTGCCTGGTCTATCTGCAGGTACCCCGGCACTATTACCTGGAGCGGACCAAGCGAGTCGTATGGAAAGAACGCATCGAGCGACAGGATGACCGCGCTCCCTGCAAGGTATATCGCCCCCGCCGGCGCTATCTTGTACCATTTCCTTCCAAACAAGACTGCAAGGGACGCGCCGACAAACAACGCCATGACTGCAAAGTCCCACATGAATGTCCAGCTCCCAATGACTTCTTTGCGGATGCCGTACGATAGCCCAGCCTCTCGGATAGAATCCTGCAGTCCGAACTGGAGGGCCGCAAAATAGGCAATGGCTATTGCGGCAAGGCTGGCTACTACCAGGAATTTTTTCTTGCTTACCGGCTGCTTGGTGCCTATGAGCTCGGCAGCGATGAACGCCATTGCAAAGATGAATCCGCCCCTGCCCTCGTTCCAAGAGAGGTTGAACGAATTTGGATAGATGGCGAGTGTGAATATTATCGGCAAGACGAGGACAATCGTTACGGCGACGCTAGAGTTTATTCCAAATATCGTAGGCGCTGCCGCCTGCTGGCCTGATGACGGAGTGGCCCTGTCGCCGGACAAACTGCTTTTTTCTAGCCCTTACAACATAAAAACGTTCTATGCGTTCTTGACTGCTTCCAAGAACCACTTGGGCACCATATCCTGCGCGCTCTTTAGCAGGAAAGTTATGCTGGAGTCGAGTATGTACGTGGTGGCAAAGTCGTCGGCGCTTCGTATAGACCGGCCGTACGACTGTGCAAGACGGAGTACAGTGTACCATGTGTACCAGCGCTGGTCCCTGTCCTTCATCGCAGAGACCTTTCTGTCCGTAAGGTCCGGATAAGGGACTTTTGTTATCACCTGAAACCTTGACAGGTCGTCCTTCAGGTCTACGCCCAAATGCAGCGAGGGTGATATTAGCACGGTCGGCCGGGTGCTCTTGTAGTGTTTTTCAAGCACCTCTTCCCTGCCAAGCGCCGAGCCCGTCTCGATTAGCCTGGACGCGTTTTCCCGGCTGATATTGTCGCGGATGTACTGCAGTTGCGAGTACGACGTGGTGTGGATTATCCCCTTTTCGTTCTTGTGTATCGTCATAATGTTGTCTATTGCCTTGGCGATTTTGGGCATACTTTCCTGCATCGACCGGGCGTTGAGCCACGCCACGTTCATCAG
>DASUXB010000105.1:0-6321 GCA_036378195.1 Nitrososphaera sp. | reverse complement strand
GCCTGCGGCCACTACTGCGGCAAGCCCTTTCATGTATTCTGCTTTTCTGACAGAAAGGCCGACTGCGCGCAGCTGTGCGTCGGGAGTCGCGGCAAGTATCGCCGGCGAGGGGAACCTGCCGTCGTACAGTTTCAAAAACCGCGCGTGGATGGCGTCAGCAGCGGCGCCGGCAAGCTGCTGGTACATTATGGAACTCACGAGCGACCGAAACGGGTCGCCGCCGGTTTCAATAGTATAGCTTCCAACTGTCGTGATTATTTTGCCCAGGCGCTCGTCGGCGCTAGACAGATGCAAGACCGCATCCCTGCCAGTTGTTGTTATCATCATTCCATCAGCCGTAGAATGCTTCTTCCTTTGGGACCGTCGCGTGCTGCTCGCTGCGTATCCTTTTCAGAGTCTTTTCCATCGTCTCTGCCTCCTTTAGCAGCGCTGGTACGTCGCACGAGGCGCCCGGCGCAAGCTTGGCAAGAGCTTCTGCAACTGCGGCTCCGGCCCTAAAGTCGGGCATGTCGCGCATCACCTTTACCAGAAGCACGAGCACGTCATAGTTGCGCCATGTGCCCTCATTGAGAAGTATCGCCGGTATGCCCGAGACAGAGCCGTTGAGAACAGGCGGTATGCCGGCCTCTGCCGCCCTTTTGAGGGCGGACGGCGTGCTCCCGACCGCAAACACCGGCGGGCTTTCTTTAGCGTCCTCGCCTTCCTCGTACGGGATGCCTGCCGCGCTGATGATAAGATCGCAGTTGCTGTCAAGGGCCCAGTCTATCATCATGTTGGCTACGGGCCGGAACATTGTAGAGTCGAGGTTCAATTCCGTCACGAAAATCGCCAGCTTTAGCTCCTCGTTTGCGTACACCCGGGCCGGAAAGTTGGGCATGGCGTTTTTGATTATCGAAAGGGGTGGGAACGCCGGCGAGTCGATGACTGCCACAAACTCTGTCTTTAGCGAATGTATCAGGCACTCTGACGCGATGGCGTTTGCAAGGCCGACGCTTGGAAAGCCGTCGACCAGTATTCCGCCCTTCATGTTCACGTTTTTCAGCTTGCGTATGTCGATTTCGGGCTCTGCCAACGGCGCAGCTACGCAGTTTAGGTTAAAAAGTATAGCTTGCATTAATCATGAGACAAGCGCCAGTATAGCGTCGAAATTTTCGCGCGTCTGGTCACGCTTGTATCTCTTGAGTACGCCTATCGCCGCTTCTTTTTCGACATGCAGGATTTTTGCAAGCGCGCCTGCGACTGCGCCGGACACGAGGAGCGACTGGCCGGCGGCAGAGACGTTTGCCACCTTGCGCTCCGTGCTTGCGCTTTCAAAGTCGATGACCGCGACTTTTGCATCACCGACTATGATGTGCCTGTCCACATGAGAGAGCTCGCCGTGGTCAAGCCCCGCCCTGTCAAGCGCGTAGCACTGCTCAAGGGCAGACCTCACGACCGCAGACGCCTGCCTTGCGTCGATTGTTTCGCTCTGCGCCCATTCTACAATGGTTGCGCCCTCTGCAAACTCCATCAGCATGAAATTGTCAGAATGGTCGACAAGCCCCGGGCCCACGCCGGCGCCGTTTGCGATACTGTGGTATCTCACCTCGTCGTGCATGGTCGGCCTGTTGGCGTCCGTCCTCCTTATCTTGAGCGCACATGTCTTTCCGTGCACCTTTGCCTTCACCACAAGCCCGACGCAGCCCTTGCCGGCAACGCTCGTGCCTCCTATCACCGTCCTGCCCCCGGCAAAAACCGCGGTCACGCCAAGGCATTTTAGCTCTAAAAGGCGCGCCGCGTACTCTTTATCGTCTCCGCGTGGATAGGTCAGTATCTTGGCAAGCTCGGGCGAGCCAAGGGCAAGCTCACTTGAAGAAGAAAATGAGGCTCTCTGTCGAGACAAGTTCGTCAACGGCCTCTTTCACCAGACCTGAAAGCCTTCTCTGCCCGCTTCCGCTATAAACCTTGACCCTGCCTGTTACCATGTCCCTTGCTATCCCGTTTGCCTCCGGCGGCCTGTCCAGCAGCGCCTTGACCAGCTGCCCTGCGTCGGTGGCCTTTCTCTCGACTATCGTTGACACCCTCATCTCCTTGTCGGCCCACATTGCAAGCGGCCTTGCAGCCTTGACAAAACTCTCCGTGTCCTTTGCCCTTGCTATCTCGGGGCCCTTGCGCATAGTGTACTCTGGCAGTTCGAGCGATTCGAGCAGGAACGCAAACGCTCCGCTCTTTTTCTCGTCGGTGTTGCAAGCCGTCCTGAAAACCGTAAAGCCGGCAATCTCTAGCTGCTTGGAAATAGAATTGGCGCTGCGCTTCAACTGACCCCATATCGTGTCCGGGCTGCGCTCCCTGTGCGAAAACTCTACCACCAGCACGTTTCTGTACAGCTTTTTGTTCACGCGGGGCTTTTGTCTTGCAAAGAATTTTTCAGAAGGGCTGCGCAGAAACGCCCTTGCAGCCAGCGTGAGCCTGCCGGCGCTCTCTGGCGATACCGCGGTGCCGAGGTTGCGCCTTGGGTCGATGGGGTCGATAATCACAAGCGGGCTTGAAAACCCCTTTGCGACGTCCTTGTCATAGTCGCCGACTGAGATGACCTGCCCCTGCTTGAATTCCGCGGCTGCGGCAAGCGCGTCCTTTAGCAAGCCGTATTTTGCTATTAGCACTTCAGAGACATAGCCGGAAAAGCCGCCGGTGGATATCTCGGCGCCATAGATGCCGGCAGATTTCAAGAACTTTTTCAAGAGCCTGACCTGCTCTTTTCTGGCAGCATCCAGCGTCTCTGTGATGTACTGCGTGTGGAAAGGCGATCTGTCTGCCGCGCTCTTCCACTGGCCCTTTTGCACGTCGTAGCACGGAACGATGTTTATCCTGGTGCCCCTGACTATCGCCTCGACGTACGGATGGTCAGAATAGCGCAGTTTCGGTCCGTATTTCTTTAGCGCGTTACTGCCAATTTCTACTCCCAGCTTTTCGAACCTCTCCTCGCTGACGGAAGGATCGATTTTCACGAAAATGTCAATGTCGGCGTCGCCCCGGAGCCACGTGCCCTTGGCAAATGAGCCTCCAAATATGACGTCCTTTACTTCAGGCGTCCTGCTATGTTCTACGAGCCTCTTTGCCTCCTCTGCGACCGCGGTTATCTTTTTTTCCTCCGCGGCAGTGGGGTTGCACAGCGCAAGCGCCTTTTCGAGGACGCCCTGGATGATAGTATCGGTCAAGCTCCCGACCCTTTTGAAGCGCTGACGGTATAAATGTTCGAGTACGTCGGCCCGGAAGGGGCAAGGTCGCTCTTTTTCAGGTGCACGCTGTCGACGACGCTTGTCCCAAAGGTCTTGCCCGCGTACTTTGCCACGTCGATTGCGACGTGCCTGTTCTTGGCCCGGAAAATCGTGAGATGAGGCGAGAACGGCTTGTCAGGAGCAAAGCCTGCTTCGGCGACCTTTGCGACAACCTGTTCTGCGAGCGCGCTGAGCTTTGGCGATCCGTCGCGGTCAAGGCCCACCCAGACTACCCTTGCGTTTGACGCCTTTGGGAACGCGCCCACGCCCGTGTACGTGATGGGAAACGGCTCAAACTTTACTCCCGCAAGCTTTTCCTTGACCCTTTCAGCCTGCTGGCCTGTTATCTCGCCAAGGAATATCAGCGTAAAATGGAAATTATTTGGCTCCACGGGCTTGACCTCCTTCGGGCTCCAGCCCAATGACGATATCATCTCCTGCTGGAGTCCTGCTATACCGCTGCCCGGGGCATCGACTGCTACAAAAGCCCGCACGATATATCCCTCTCAGGCAGGTTTGTTTATAATATTTTTTGCCGCAGCATGCCTGCAATCGATTAAATAATTGCAGATGCGATGTTGGCCTGTGGCCGGCGCGGACAGCTTTGCAGTAGAGCAGGGTAAGGGCGAAAAGGCAGTAACGTGGATGAACGAGTACGCAAAAAAGAACAAGATCAACTTTGAGGCAAAACTGAAAGAGGGCCACACGATGTCGACGGTAAAATTCGGCGACTTCCAGTTCATCTCGTGGAAGGGCGACTGGCCGGCAGCGCGCAACATCATCAAGCGAGTGAGCGGGAAACTGGGCGTAAAGACCCTGGAATCCGGCTACCACGAAAAGAAGGACCTCCTCTCTTCCATGTTCGGCTCGAATTCCGAGTTTGCCAAGGTCTATTCAAACGGCAACCTGGTGGGGCAGCTAGAGATGTCGACAAAAGGGGGAAGGTGGGTCGTCAAGAACGAAGTGTTCTCATGAACTCTTTTCCTTCTTGTTGTTGGCAAAGTAGATCTTTTTCATTTCCTGCACCCACTTGTCCTTCTTGGAATAGATCTCTTTTTGCTTCCTCGGCTTGCACACCGACAGCGCATAAGAGCAGAGCAGCGGGAAATACACGGACGAGTCGCCGTACACGATGACGTTTCCTCGGTGCGACGTCTTTATCTTGCCCCAGCTCTTGCCCTCCTGCAATGTCGCGCCGGAAAGTCCGCCAGTGTCCGGCCTTGCGTCGGTCATCTGGATCAAATAGTCCTGGCCGCCCTCCTTTATCTTCAATATCTGGTACAGCGCCGGCCCCGTCTGCTGGAAAAAGTTCTTGGGCACGCCGCCTCCAAGCTCCAGCCCGCCGGATTTCTTGCTCTTCCACAGAATCGCCGCGGACTCGGCGACATCAAGTATCGTGTTCGGAAAGACGCCCCTGCCCTCAAGCAGAAGCGGGAGCATGTTGAGGCCGATTGACGAGTCGCCTATCGCCGGCATGTAGACGGGCACCTTGTGCTCGTACGCCTTTACCAGAAACGACTTGTCAGGGTATTTCGCGTTCTCTTTTGCGGCTTTGCCCAGCGCGTATGCAATGTCTGCTGTGGACGCGTTCTTGGGTATCTCTGCCGACCTCTCTGCGATGTCCTTCTGGACCAAAAGGTCCTGCGCCTGCAAGGTCTCTAGCTCCTTGATGTACACGTCGTAGATGCGGACGATCTGCTTTGCATAGAGCACGTCGTCGTCGACATCGAAATGGCCCTGCTTTACCGGCAGGCCGTACGCAAAGTGCAAGTCGTGGTACACGTTTGCGCCAGTAGCCACTATCCAGTCTATGAACCCCGCCTCGATCATCTCCGAAATCGTCTTGCCCATGCCTATCGGAGTCATGGCGCCGGCAAGCGTGAGGCAGACGGTGGAGCCGGTGTCTATCATGTCCTGCAATATCTCGGCGGCCTCGGCAAGCCTCCTTGCGTTGTAGCCGGTCGAGCCGTAGAACTTTATCAAATCAGGAACGGTCATGTTTGGAGAAACTGTCGGCGGGTCTATCTTGCGCCCGGAAAACGTGTGTCTCTGGTCGCTGCCGTGATGATCGTGGCTGCTGTGGTCGTCGTGCACCCTTTAGTTAGAAAAGCACCTGCATTTAAAAAATTCTGTTCGCGCGCGTTTCCTGCAAAGCCTAGGCGCAAGCGCCGCCCTGCAGGACATTATTTTTATTATAGCGCGCCCTGTACGGCGCTGTTATGGCCGGCAAGAAAAAAGGGGCAAACGACCTGTTGCACAGCGCGGTAAAGGATCACGCTATTTCAAGAGACTCTGACGTGAACTCGATATTTGCGAGCATGGCAAGCTCGGGTGGCTTTGAGTCGCGCAACCTCGCTGACGGGGTCGACATCCTGAAAAGGATGATAGAGGAGCCAAAATGCACCAAGTTCCTGTCCTTTGTGGCCGCGCTGATGTCGACAGGCGCCCGCGGGATTGTCCGGGACATGCTGAAGAACAGGATGTTTGACGTCGTCATCACTACCTGCGGCGCGCTGGACCACGACATCGCAAGGTCGTACGACAAGTACTACGCCGGCGACTTTCGCATGGACGACATGACCCTTTTGAAAAAGAAGGTCCATCGCCTCGGAAACGTGCTCGTGCCGATGACTGCATACGGCCCGCTCATTGAGGAAAAGGTTCAGGAATGCCTGAACGACATGTACAAGGCAGGCCACCGCGACGTGTCGACCTACGAAATCACCGATTATATCGGTAGCACTCTGGGCGAGTCATCTTTCCTTTACTGGGCTCACAAGAACAAGATACCTGTTATAGTGCCGGGCATAGTCGACGGCGCAGTCGGGAGTCAGATATGGCTGTTCAACCAGCAGCACAAGGATTTCAAGCTCAACCTGCTAAAGGACGAGACGAAACTTTCCGACATGGTGTTTGACGCCAAGAAATCCGGCGCCTTCATGATAGGGGGCGGGATTTCAAAGCACCACACGCTCTGGTGGAACCAGTACCGCGGCGGCCTCGACTATGCCGTCTACATCACCACGGCGCCGGAATGGGACGGGAGCCTGTCAGGCGCGCTCGT
>DASUXB010000104.1:0-4433 GCA_036378195.1 Nitrososphaera sp. | reverse complement strand
GGCGGTCCTCCGCCACCGAACCCTCCCCCGCTGTTGTCGGTCTGCGCGCTCGTCACGAACAGCACGTTTGCCGCCAGCTTGCTGAACTGGTAGCCGATAAAGTTGGAAAAGCCTGCTGTCATGCCGTTTAGCGCGACCATTAGCGCGCCTCCGACCACCACCATCATTATCGTGAGGGCCGATCTGGTCTTGCGCTCCCTCAGCGCATCGATGGACAGTCCAAAGATTTCCTTGATGTTCATTTATTTGCTCTTCTCTTCTGGTTTCTTGCTGCCGCTACTGCCGCCAAGGTGGCTGTCCAGGACTGACTCGATGTCGTCACCGCCGTTGTTGCCGTTCTGCTTGCTGAACTGGAGCGTGTGCTTTAGTTTCGACTTTTTCCTCATGCGTATCACGACCACTGCTATCACTACTGCGGCTATCACCCCTGCGATGACGCCTACCATCATCATGGTGCCTGCGGCCTGCGCCTGCTGCGCGTTGCCTGCCGGTGCCTGGGGCACAAAGTTGGCGTTGGTCTTGATGTCAAATGTATGCAGCTGCCTCAGGCTGTCCTTGTACTGCACCCTCAGTTCTATGGGATACGTCCCTGCCGCAGTGCCGTTTGCGACGTGAATCGGTATGCTGAACGGGAGAGGCGAGTTTGCCGTCAGGTCGCCGAGGTACTGCTGCGGCGGAAGCGGATTTGCAAGGTCGTCTGCGCTTGTCACCTCTACCGTTGTAAAGAGCGCAAGCACGTTTCCTTCGTTGAGCAGGTTGCCCGATATGTTGGGAACGCCGCCGATGTAGGTCACGCCAATGTCGTACGCCTTGACGCTTATCTCGCCGTCGACATAGGTGCCGATGTCAAACGTCTCTATTTCCGGCTGCCCAGCCACCGTGCGCTGGACCGTGAGCTTGAACGTCGCGGCCTTGCCTATCATGTCGGTCGACGAAAACACCTGCGTCGCTATCTCTTGGCTTGCGCCCGGTGCCAAGTCGCCAACCGTCCAGCTGGTCTTGCCGAGGATCTTTATCTGCTCTGCAGTCGAGCTTATCGAGGCCACCACGTTTGACAGCTGCTGGTTGCCGTTGTTTGCAAGCGACACCTTCAGGTCGGTTATCTTGCCTGCAGTCATTATGGAAGAGTTGCCCACAGGCGTCACGCTCAAGGGCGAGTTTGAAGATGTCGGCAGGACGATAAGGCCGACCGGCACGGTAGTGTTCTTTCTCTCGCCGTACGTGTTGCCGTACGTTATGTCTAGCGGGACCGTCTGGAGCGTCTCGCCAGCAGAGTTGCTGGCGTACAGGACCGGCTCTATCCTGGTAGAGTTTCCTGGGGCAATGGTCCCGATCTCAAACGATTTCTTGCCCACAGCCACAATTGACGCCTGCTGCGTGGTGGGGTTGACGCCTGATGAGCCTGGGACGGTCACCACGACTCCCGTGGCCGGCGCGCTTCCAGTGTTTGTTATCTTGATTGCGACATTGCCCGAGGTTCCCGGCGTGACTCCTCCTTCTGACGAAGCGTCAAGGATTACCTTGCCAAACACCTTGAACGGGACATTGATGTTTGCCGTCCTTGGCATGCCGGATTCTAGCGTCCTGGAATACTCTACCTTAAGGTTGGCGCTATAGTTCTGGATTGACACCTTGGAGACGTCTACTTGGAAAAAGAGCGTGAACGTGTTCCCCGCCGTGACTATGCCGTTGTACGACGCGACTGCCTGGTTGGACTGGGAAGAGCTGAACCCTGATGGAAGCGAAATGGTCCCAGTCACCGAGGTGATGTCAGAGAACCCCCTGTTGACAAGTGTCACGGCAAGGACGGACGCGCCTTCTCCGGGCGCGACTTCGACCTTTGAAAGCGAGGTGCCTGCCGGGGGCGCCGTGGTCCTGTCAGTCCAGAACGCGTCGAGGAACACAGGACCGCTCAGGTTGGCGTTCACAATGTCTGCTTCGCTTTGTGCAAAGGCTGCAAGCGGCGCAAACAACATGGCTGCTATCATCATTGGGGCGAGGTACTTTTTGTTGTTGCTGCTGCTCAATTGTTTACAACCTCCTTCTCGACCTTGCCGTCGCGGACGTATATCGCCCTGTCGCAGGCTTCTGCAAGCTCGGGGTTGTGGGTTACCATCACGATTGTCCTTCTGAACTTGTTTGAGAGCATCTTTAGCAGTTCAAACACCTCGTTTCCCGTCTTGGTGTCGAGGTTGCCAGTCGGCTCGTCTGCAAGGATTATCGCAGGATCGTTCATCAGCGATCTTGCGATGGCGACTCTCTGCTGCTGGCCGCCAGAAAGGTTGACCGGCTTGAAACCGGCCTTGTCGCCTATGCCGAGCACTTCGAGCAGTTTTTCTGCCCTCCTCTTGCGCTCGCCGCTTTCCATGCCGGAAAGGACTCCGGGGAGCTCGACGTTTTTCAGGACCGTGGTCCTGTTTATCAGGTTGTACGACTGGAAGATAAAGCCGATGAGGTGGTTCCTCATCGTGGCCATTTCAGAATCTGCAAGCGCAAAGATGTCGATGTCGTTTATGTAGACCTTGCCCGAAGTCGGCTTGTCGAGCGCGCCGATTATGTTGAGGAGCGTCGATTTGCCGCTTCCCGAGGGGCCGACTATGGCCACAAACTCGCCCTTGTTTATCGAAATGTTGACGCCTCGAAGCGCGGCGACCCTTCCTGCCGCCGAGTCAAAGACCTTCGTAACATTGTCTACCTTCATAACCGTCTGGCTGTCGGAACTTGCGTCTCCCAAAGCGGATTCTCTAGTGGTGTCCAATTATTTTATAGAAAGTCCTTCGGGGTAAATAAAGATAACTGACTGACCAGTCAGTTTTTTCCTACCTACTATGCGAACCACTTTCCAAAACAATAAATACACTTTTGCAGAGCAAGACGCCGTACATGCCAGTCGATCCCGTGTGCGGAATCGAGATGGACCAGGAACTTGCGGTCTCTCACGAACATAACGGCAAGACGTACTTTTTCTGCTGCGAAGGATGCAAGCGCATATTCGTCAAAAAGCCCAACAAGTACTCAAAGTGACACGGGTTCCACCGGAAACGCGCCACACGTCCTGCAGAATCTTCCAGCCCATTCAAAACAACCACTGCATTCAGGGCAGCGCCTGCTGCATCCTCTTTCTCTTGCCTCCTCTCTCGGTGGCGGGTTGTAGCTGCGGAACATTGCGTAATAGTGCAGATGCTCCTTGCTTTTCAGTTTCACGCCCTCTGACAGCGCAATCTTGGCCCTGTTTGCGTACGTAGAGTCGTCTATCATGTCCTCGACGTACCTATAGAACAGGTCGGTGCCGGCGCCCTGCTCCTGGGCCATCTTTTTGCGCCACGCAAGCTCCCCAAGGTCGCACTCAAAGCATTTTCGCAAGAGAAATTTGCCCCATTTCTTCCCGCCCCGCTCGCCTACCTTTTCGCCTGCAGGCACCGACTTGGCATACTGTGCAAACTTGCTGTCGAGAAACGGCGCCCTGACCTCGATGCCAAGCCTCTCTCCAAGAGCCCTTGAGGAAAAATGCATAACTTCCCACAGGCGCACAAGCTCTTGCTCTAGCCTTTTCTCGTCGCCGTAATAGCGCGACAAATAGTTGTACCCTGCAAACAACTCGTCGCCCCCATCGCCAGTCACCACGTCGCGGTGGCCATCCTCCTTTGCCCTCTCTAATGCTGCGAGCGCGACGCACGAATTGCGCACCTCTATCGGGTCAAACGTCCTGAAAACCTGCACCACCGTGTCTACAAGCTCGACCATCTTTTCCGGGCCAAACACCGCCTCTGCGTGGATCTTGCAGTATTTCTGCGCGACCTGCCGAGCGTAAGCAAGGTCCGGAGCGTCCCTGCCAAGGGCAGCAGTCACACAATAATTAGGCTTTAGGATGCTTGCAATGATTGCGCTGTCGAGCCCTCCTGACAGCAAGAGCGCGTCGGCGCGGTTTCTCTCCACCGCCTGTACAAGCCTCTGCGCAAGGTCATTGCAATCCATATGCCGCAGACGTGGAAAAGGAAGAGAGGGGTATTAGCCCTTTACTCTGCATCATTGTGGCCTTTATCAGCCGGTGGCGCCTCGCAGAACTCGGTCAACACGCCGTTGAGTGACTTGGGGTGGATGAACGTTATCCGCCTCCCGTACGAGCCGGTGCGCAGGTCGCCCAGCATCCTCATGCCCTGCGACTTTGCCCTGTCGACATCCTTGACAATGTCGTCGGCGGTTATTGCGATGTGGTGTATGCCCTCGCCGCGGTCTTGAAGGAACTTGGATATGGGGCTGTCCGGGGAGGTCGGCTCCATGAGCTCTATCCTCGTGTCTTCGAGCATGAGCATTGCTACCTTGACCTTTTCGTTGGGCACGGTCTCTATTTCGAGGTGGTCAACGTTCAGAATCTTTTGATAGTTCTTTAGGGCCTCATCGACGTTGTTGACTGCGATGGCAATGTGGTCTAC
>DASUXB010000103.1:0-8372 GCA_036378195.1 Nitrososphaera sp. | reverse complement strand
GCGCTTGTCATCGTGCACACTCTTTAGCACCTTTGCAAGCTTGTTGCTGGTATCGTCAATCAGCCGCAAAGCCCTGATGTCAAGGTCCGCCGGCGCCTGACAGTCAAACACTTTGAGCGTGGCAGAATAGTACTTCATCACGGCGCCCCTGACTTCGACTATCCTTGCCGGCTCTATCAGGCCCGCCTCCTTGAGTGTGTCGAGGTGGTGTCTGACCGTGGTCGTGGCTTTTTTGATGCCTGCGCTCCCAAGCGCCTTTGCGATTTCCTCCGCGTTCATGGGCTTGTGGCTCAAAAGCTCTAGTATCTTTATCCTTGCAGGGTCGCTAAGACCCTGCGCGGCAACGTGGTTTAGGGTGGTCACGCGCCTTACTTTTACGTCTTTTTGGAACAGCGCATCTGCCATGTATGCATACAAGATGCTGTCGTGCATAGTAAGCGCGCTTGTCTGATTGTTTTGCCCTGTTGGTTAATTACAATCATGTATACGGTTACAATATTATACATATGATGCAGTTATCGTTTTAACTGTATCTATTCTATTTTAATTGAATAATATCACCAACATAGTAATGCTATGATAAACTATGTAGGCAGGCGCGCGAAAACCGACCCGCCAAACAACCGGCCGCCTGCAAGCACGCGGCATGCACAAAAAGACACAGAAACAAGTCGCGGATTGAGCGATTAAAGCGTCTTGCCACTTATGCGCTCGTACGCAAGTATGTAGCGCCTTGAAAGCTCTTCTGCGATTTCAGGTGTAACCACGGGCGGATCGGGCTTTTCACCTTCCTTGGCGAGCCTGTCAATTTCTGCCTTGAACCCTGTTTTGATGAGCCAGTCACGCAAAAGCTGCTTGTCGTACGCCTCCTGAATCCTGCCCGGCTGATAATCAACCTTGAGCCATAGGCGGTATTCGTCCGGCCCAAGCGAGTCGCCAAGGACTATTCTGCCGCTTTCGTCGCGGCCAAACTCGAACTTGACATCCGCGATAATGAAGCCTGCCTTTTCGACGATTGCACTCATCTTTTCATAGAGTAAAATCGATGTCTTTTCGAGGTATTCATAATCATTCTTAGAGACCAAGCCCATAGAGATTGCCTGCTCTTTGCTGACTGGCATGTCGTGCTCCTCGGATTTGGTCGTCGGGTCAAATATCGGCCTTGGTAGTTTACCTGCCATAACCGGTTTGAAATCCGCCGGCAGGCCCTTGCCGAGATGGTCCTTGTAGCGGTCTGCAAAACTGCCATAGAAATACCCGCGCACCACGCACTCCACAGGTATCATTCTCAGCTTTTTCACAACCATCTTGTCTTTTTCTTGCACGCGCAGCATGTGGTGTGGCGTGCCAAGGGCGTTGAACCAGAACTCGCCAAACCTGCACAGCACCTCTCCCTTTCTCGGTATTGGAGTCGCCATCTTGACGTCAAACGCCGATACCCTGTCGGAGAAATGGAAGAGGATGCTGTTGCCATCGTCAAGCTCGTAAATGTCCTTGACCTTGCCCTTGCGGATGAGCCTCAACGCCGGACAGTTGAGTGCTATGGCATATCTGCTTATCTGTTGATATGTTGTTGAAAGGCTTTTAACGGCGCCTGTACGAACCAACGTCGGCTTGTACAAGAGTGGCGCGCTTTCGATGGAGCGGCCGACCTGCGTCGGTATAATTGGCGGCGGGCAGCTCGGCAAGATGATAGCACACGAGGCAAGGCGCATGTCGTTCAAGGTTATAGTCCTTGATCCGACAGAAGGCTGCCCTGCTTCAAAGATAGCCGACGAGCAGATTGTTGCCGATTTCAAGGACGAGTCTGCGATTATGAGGCTGGCAGAAAAATCCGATGTCCTTACATACGAGATCGAGCTGACAAACTCTAGCGCGTTAAAGCAATTAGAGGAAAAGAACTATCCCGTGAGGCCGGCTCCTGAAACCCTGCGCATAATCCAGAACAAGCACCGCCAAAAGTCGTTTCTAAAAGAGCACGGAATAGCAGTCCCTGACTTTGAGCTTGTGAAATCAGAAGAACATTTACGTGAATTATGCGGCAAATTCGGACTTCCTGCTGTCTTGAAGGCGACCGAGGACTCGTACGATGGCCGTGGCAACTTTGTGATAAAATCCAAGGGTGACGTGCGGCAAGCCTACGAGTATTTCAAGGGCAGAGAAGTCATGCTAGAAAAGTTTGTCCCCTTTGCAAAGGAGGTATCGATAATGGTAGCGAGAAACCCCTCTGGACAGATAGAGTCGTTTCCTGTGGTTGAAAACATGCACAAAAACAGCATCCTTGACACCACGATTGCGCCGGCACAGATTAGCCGCAAGGTCGAGCATAAGGCGATAATGCTTGCCAAAAGGACGATGCAGGTGCTGCATGGCGCAGGCATCTTTGGCATCGAGATGTTTGTGACGAAAAAAGGCGACGTGCTGATAAACGAGATTGCGCCCCGCGTCCATAACTCGGGCCACTACACCAACGAGGCGTGCTCTGTTTCGCAGTTTGAGCAGCATCTGAGGGCGGTGCTCGACCTGCCCCTTGCAAAACCTGAACTGCTGTCGCCGGCAGCCATGATAAACATTCTGGGCCCCGAGGGCTTTGACGGCGTATATTCAGTTACGGGTCTTGACAAGATGATGAAGGTGCCCGGGGCGGAACTGTACATCTATGGCAAAAAGGTATCCAAGCCGCGCAGAAAACTGGGACATGTCACGGCGACCGGCAGGACCGTGAAGGAGGCCTTAGCAAGGGCTAAAAAGGCGCGCAATGCTATCACGCTCGTGCAGGCCACCACAGGAGAGGCAGAAAGACAGTGAAGCCGCTTGTAGGAATCATCATGGGAAGCGACTCTGACCTGCCAATTATGAAGGAGGCGGCTGAATTTCTCGACTCGTTTGGTGTCTCAAACGAAGTGACCATAGTGTCCGCGCACCGCACCGCAAAGCGCATGTACGACTATGCCAAGAGCGCCAAGAAGAGGGGGATTGAAGTGATAATCGCAGGCGCAGGAGGCGCCGCGCACCTACCCGGCATGACTGCGTCGCTCACTCCCCTACCCGTGATAGGCGTCCCGATCAAGACAAAGAGCCTCGACGGCATCGACTCGCTGCTTTCAATAGCCCAGATGCCGCCTGGCGTCCCAGTCGCCACAGTGGCGATAAACGGCGCAAAAAACGCCGGCATACTTGCGTGCCAGATCCTCGCAACCAAGCACCCTGCCATTGCAAAAAAGGTAGAGGAATTCAAGCGCGAAATGGAAGGCTCGGTGCTCGAAAAGGCGCAATCCCTTGAAGAAATGGGCTTTACGAAATACTTGACAAAAGATCGTCGATTGCAGCAGTAGAATTTATTTGGCCGCTCCCGATACCTCTTGGCGTGGAGCACGAATATTCCCACGAATCGCATGAAGAAGAGGAGCACGGACACGGCGACGGCGAACCCGTAATAATCAGAAGGATGGCGCCAAACGAGATGCTGGCAAACGACCTGAACGAGCACGGCATTATCGCAGAGCACGTTGCGCAGGGCACGCACCCCATCGAAAGCGGACCGTGCTATAGCCACATGTTTGGCATGAATTCCAAGCTCACAACCAACAGGGGCGTCATCCGAGTCAGGGGCAAGAACTTTGACCTTGTCCAGGTGCTCCAGAAACACTAGGTGATATATTGATGAAACAGGATGCCACGCCACTACCATACGGGGCGCTTGACTATTACCAGGTGCACTACATCGTTGAAACAGGTGATGAAACAAACACGCAAAAGTTCCTTGCAAAATGCGAGCCGATTACAAAGGGCCACTTTTCAGAGAAACGGGTCGTTGCGGTCAAATGGATCGGGGCAAGCGCGTTTGCAGACAAACTGCAGAATGATGAACATCTTACGGAGCTTTTGAAACAAGTGCTCATGCACGAACGCGAGGTCCGAGTCGACCCTCTTGACGGGCACGTCAGGATCTACGGCCGGTGGAACCATGAGGAGAACCTGAAGGCAAATCCAACAATGGTAGAGATAGCAGACATTATCGCTGGTCACATCAAGGCTGCCCTCTAATTTTCTAACCTCTTTAGTTTTTTTGTTGCAGTTTTGTTTACTTCTGTCTACCGCTTTGAACATTGTCGGATTTTACTTGGATTCAAGCTCAAACAGTAATCTCCGTACCGACCGGAAATACCTTTAATAATCGTGTACAGGTTTCCTGCACTCTGAAGAATATTGAGTGGTTTAAAATTTGACGGTAAAACCATAGTTGTTACTGGGAGTGGCACTGGCATCGGCCAGGCCATTGCCAAGAGGTTTGCCGAGACAGGCGCCAACATCGTCATCATGGGCAGGCGCAAGGAGCCTCTCGACCAGACCGCCGAGATACTAAACGACATCATAAAAAAGGTCGGCTCCAAAGGCAGGGTCGCCACCTTTCCCGGGGTTGACGTCTCTGACGAAGACGGCATCAACACGTTGTTTGAAGGAGTCAAGAGCCAGTTTGGCAAGGTGGATATTATCGTCAACAACGCCGGCGTATCCGGGCCGGTCAAGACGTTCACGAATGCAAGCGTCAAAGAGTTCCGCGAGTGCGTGGCAATACACTTGACCGGCACCTTCTGGACCTCTGCTGCAGGATTGAAGGCGATGGAAAAGGGAGGCAAGATAATCACCATATCCACGTTCTTTGCAGAGGAAAACAGGTACGAGCAGCGCCCGTACCGCTTCAGGACGCCGTACACCGCTTCCCAGGGCGCAAAAAACAGGCTTGCCGAGTGCCTCGCATGGGAGCTTGCGGAAAGGGGCATACGTTCTATTGCTACGAACCCGGGGCCCGTGCATTCTGACAGGATATACAAGACCGTGTATCCAAAGGCGGCCGCAGAGTTTCTGCGCGTCGGAGGCTATCCCGGCCTTTCGTCAACAGAGGTCGAGGTAGTCACCGCAAAGGCGCTCCCGTACCTTGGCGACGCTGACGACGTTGTGAAAAAGGCGTGCCATGATGCGGCTAGCGAAATCGCGGCAAAGCGCGGCCAGACCGACGAAGCAACCGTTTCAAAACTTGCCGAGACTGTGGCCGGCGCGCTGGCCAAGATGCAGGAAATCGCTGAGAAAATCCAGGGCAACACCAGCAAGATGATAGTGGACAGCGAGTTCCTAGCGCAAGACGAGGTCGCCGAGATGGTGCTCAACCTCTCTGACGAAAAGATAAGCAAGCTGATAAACGGCAGGGTGATACCAAACGACCGCGTCTTTTACCCCGTCAAGCCGATTGTGGGCACAGGAGTCGACATACTGCCCGGCTCTGAACTAAAGGGCAAGGTAATAGTGCTGACTACGACATCATCTGCCGCCAAGGACATTGACAGGGTGAAAAAGGTCGCAGGCATCGCTCAGGTCGCAGGGGCCAAGCAGGTGATCGTCCTGTACCGCAACAAGGCTGATGAAGCGCACTTTAAGGAATTCCACAGCCACGCAATCGATTTCCTTGACGAGACCGCGGTGAGGCGCATATTCAACACCGCCAAGACGCACTTTGGGCCGGTTGACGCGGTGATACACTTCACCGGCGACTATGACTACAACTCTGCGTTCAGCACGATGCCAAGGAGCCAGTGGGAGGCGCTCATCGACAACTTTCTCTACGTGTCCGGTTTGATAGTAAAAGAGTCGGTAATCGCAATGGCCCCAGAAGGAGCGCTCACAGAACCGGTCAAGTTCAAGGGAACAAAGGGCACGATAACTCTAGTCGGCCCGGACGCGCCCGTCGGCAAGAAAATATCCGGCACCGTTCGCGCACGCTCTGACGTGTTCCGCGGAGCGCTGCGGCCATACACGGCGACTGCGAACCAAGAGCTTGGCGACGTGCTTGGCTCAAACATCAAATTGCACCTTGTGCTTGCAGGAAACAGCGAAGGAGCAGAGCCAAACGCGGATAGGCTACACGCGTCGATACTGAGCCTTGCGGCAGGCGCGGCGTTAAAGCGCAACGAGGCCATATTCTACGTCGACGAGGCAAGGAGCTAGCTAACTCCTCTTCATTTTTTTGATTATAGTTTTACTCCGAATCCTTCTAGGATGAACGTCACGGCTACTATCATGAGCACTATGCCGAGCATCTTTCGAAGCAGCGATTCTTTGGTGTTTTTCGACCACCTGGCCCCAAGCTGCGCGCCTACAAACGCGCCGGCAGAGAGCGCTATTGCGTAAAGGTAGTTTGGGTTGCCCACCAAGGCGTGCGTAAAAATCCCTGCAAACGACGTTATCATGAGCGCCAGCTGCGATGTCGCCGCGGCATTGTGCATCGTCATGCGATAAATTAGGAGCATCACCGGCACGAATATCGTGCCTCCGCCGACGCCAAAGAGGCTCGATATTATGCCTGCCCCAAACGTTATCGCAAACACCGCCGCGTGCTGAACGATGGACATCTTGCGCTGTCCTTTTTCCTTCAGTATGGAGCTTTTGAACATGACGTACGCGCCCACTGCCATCAGCATTATACCAAAGCCCAGCTTGAACTGCGCATCCGATATGCCTGTCGAGATGAACACCCCAAGCACTGCACCCGGCACAGCCGCAATCGCAAGCTGGACTGCGCGCCTGTAGTCAATCCTCTTTTGGCGCGAGTACGCCACGGTCGATGATACGCTTGTCGACGTGACTGCAAACAGGCTCGTGGCCGCCGCAGGAGCGTGTGCAAGCCCCATGAACGTGAGCGCCGGAACCATGAGTATGCCCCCGCCTACCCCGAGCATAGAGCCCAGGGTGCCGGCCCCAAGGCCGACTGCCACAAGCACTATGACGGTGGTGATAATGTCAAACAAAGGCTAGAACCTGATTGTAGACCCCGATTCCTTAAAACTCTAACTCTTCTAGGCGACGTCCTTCCACGCGTTGAGGACGGTTATCACCTGCGTGCCGGCGACGCCCGGGACTGCCTTTATCCTGCTTGCGACAATATCCGCAAGGTCGCTTGGGCTCTTTGCCCTAACCTTTAGAAGCAGGTCGCCGTACGTGTGCGTCTCGTGCACCTCTGCCACTGCGTCAAGCGCGGCGAGCCTCTTTGCAACCTCTGTGACCCTTCCCGGAGCCGCGTTGAGAAGTACGAACGCAATCGCGCCCTGGCCAAGGACCATCGGATCTACCGAGACTGTAAACCTGCGTATTATGCCGAGCCGGCGCAGTCTGTTCACCCTGTTCCTCACCGTTCCTTCCGTGACCTTTAGCATTCCCGCAATCTTCACCGCCGGAGTCGAGCTGTCCTTTTGCAGGATGTCTATCAACCCAAGGTCAATCTCGTCAATAATGTCTGCCGGCCTCACAAAACAAGCGTTGTGTCTGCTTGCGCTTTATAGTTTTGTCGTCGTTGTCGTAAACATATTAACCCGACCACTTTAAGCAAATGGGTAGAAATTGCGCGTAATCCTCGTGGGCTTTGGCGTCGTCGGCCAGAGTTTTGCCAAGCTGTTGCTCTCCCGCTCTGCAGACCTGTACAGCCAGCACGGGATAAAGCCGCGGATAGTGGCGTGCGTCGACAACAGAGGCTCTGCCGTTTCGCCTGCCGGCCTGGACCTGGAGCGCCTGCTTGCGGCAAAAAAGTCCAAGGGCACCGTCGGCGCCTACGAAAAAAAATCTGCAAAATTCGACCCGTTGCAGGTAATTGAAAACGTCGAGGCAGAAGTGGTTATAGAGTGCACGCCAACAGATCTCTCGACGGGCGAGCCGGGGACATCTCACATAATATCTGCGATGAGGACCGGCAAGAACGTCATCAGCATCAACAAGGGTCCCCTTGCGCTTGCGTTTCCGTCGCTGATAGAACTGGCAAACTATAACGGAGTCATGTTCAGGTTCAGCGGCACTGTCGGCGGTGGCACGCCGATACTGGAATTTGCCAAGCGCTGCCTAAAAGGCGACAGGATAACCTCGTTCCAGGGCATACTGAACGGCACTACGAACTATATCCTCAGCAAGATGGAGGAAGGGCTGACGTACCAGAGCGCTTTGCAGGACGCCAAGGAAAAGGGCTACGCCGAGGCCAAGCCAGAACTTGACACGGATGGCTACGACGCGGCGGCAAAACTTGTCATCATGGCCAACTGGATAATGGGCATGAAGGTCACCATGAAAGACGTGGCAAGGACCGGGATAGATAAAGTCAGCGTCGCAGACGTGGAAAAGGCGCAGTCGCGTGGAAACGCGATAAAACTGATAGCGGCTTGCGACAGCAGGCGCCTTGAAGTCAAACCGACTGAAGTGTCCAAGAAGGACCCGATATGCGTCAACGGCACGCTAAACGCAGTCACGTTCTCGTCCGAGCACTCGGGCTCCCAGACCATCATAGGGCGCGGGGCGGGCGGCATGGAGACTGCAAGCGCAGTGCTTCGCGACCT
>DASUXB010000102.1:0-9604 GCA_036378195.1 Nitrososphaera sp. | reverse complement strand
CACCTTGTTCAGTTTTGCGTTTTGTATGCACAGGTCGTTTGCCACTGGGTTTGAATCGATGCTGTACACCTTGCACGTCTTGACCATCTTGGCGATTATTACAGAGTAGGTGCCGATGCCGGCAAACATGTTGACCACTGTCTCGCCGTCCTGCACCAAGCTTGCTATGCGCTGGCGCTCTGTAGATAGGCGTGGAGAGAAATAGGCGCGCGCAACGTCAACTCTGAACCTGCATCCATGCTCTTTATACTCTGTGACCGTGCGGTCCTCCCCTGCCACGAACTCTAATTCGCGGATGCGATAGTCTCCCTTTACCGCGGACGCTTGCGCAAACACTGCCTTTGCGGTCTTGACGTTTGCAAGTATCGCCTCCGCAATGACCTGCTTTTTTGAGGCAAGGCCGTCGGGGATTTTTATTATGACAATGTCGCCCACCTGGTCAAACGCGGAATAGACCTGCGACGCCTCCTCGGCAGGGAGCACGCCGGCTAGCACGTTTCTGAGCATGTGCGGCATTTTATTGCTGCGGCTGCCTTGTGTAGTAATAGTTGCCCGAATCCTTTTGCTCCCTGTCCAGCCTGCCGCCTTCCTTGTTCACTCGGGGCCTGCCGGTGGTCTCGTCGC
Organism: Nitrososphaera sp.; assembly: GCA_036378195.1. Classification (GTDB taxonomy): domain Archaea; phylum Thermoproteota; class Nitrososphaeria; order Nitrososphaerales; family Nitrososphaeraceae; genus Nitrososphaera. The sequence continues at coordinate 8,980 of DASUXB010000102.1, read as the reverse complement.
GCCTGTAGGTGATGGCAAGCGCCTGCAGAAAGCGGTTCATGCCGTCCTCCTTGCGCATGGGAGCAGTCGCGTGACCCTCGATGCCCGGCTCGCCCTCGAATATCACCAGAGTGTCCGACACGAGGTCTATCAGCTGTAGGTCGTGGTCGATGATTATGGCCGAGCGCCCCTGCGCCCGTACAAAGCGCTGCAGGAATTTTGCGACGGCTATCCTATCCTCTGCGTCCAAAAACGCGGACGGCTCGTCGAGCGCGTAAATGTCGGCCTGGCGCAACAGCGATGCGGCGACTGCTACCTTTTGCAGCTCGCCTCCGCTCAGGTTCTTGACGCTCTTTTCAAGAAGCTTTTTTATGCCAAGTGGGATGATTATCTGCTCCTCCGCCGGCGAGTTTTCAATCGGGCCCTGGTATGCCGTGTACAGGAGCGAGCGCACGTCGCCCTCATAGTCCTGGTTGAGGTACTGCGGCTTGTAAGATATTTTTGCGCCGACTTCAATCTTGCCAGAGTCTGGCTTGTCGACTCCGGCCAGCATACGCATGAACGTGGTCTTGCCAAGCGCGTTTGCACCCACCATGCCCACTATCTCGCCCCTGCGGATCTTGCCCGCTGCTACGTTCAGCTTGAACGAGGGAAACGCCTTTGAAACGTCGGTATAGCTTGCGACTGCCACTTCCTCTATCACGTCGTCCATCGCCGTGGCGACATCAAAGCGGAACGCCTTTTCTCTGAATCGCACGTTTTCCGCTGGCAAGTAGCCTTCGAGAAAGTTGTTGATGCCCACCTTGGTGCTCTGCAGAGCCGAGACGATGCCGTACGCGCCCGGCTCGCCGTATATTATGTGGACGTAATCGGACAAATAGTCAAGGAGCGTCATGTCGTGCTCTACAACCATCACGCTCTTGCCCTGCTCTGCAAGGCCCTTCATCACCTTTGCGACTGCGAGGCGCTGGTACACGTCGTTGTACGAAGACGGCTCGTCGAAAAAGTAATAGTCGGCGTCCTTTGCTGCAGCCACCGCAACCGCAAGGCGCTGGAGCTCCCCTCCCGAAAGCGTGGCAATGTCGCGCTCTAGCACGTTTTTCAATCCCAGCTCTTCAACCAGGCTGTCAGAGACCTTGCGCTCGTCGTACTTTTTCAAAAGTTCCTTTGGCGTGCCCTTGAACGCCTTTGGTATCATGTACACGAGCTGCGGCTTTATCGACGCGCGCAGCTGGCCGTTTGCTATCTTTTCAAAATGGGCTTTTAGCTCGGTGCCCTGGAAATATTTCAACACTTCGTCCCATGCCGGCTCGCCCTCGAATTTGCCTAAGTTTGGCTTCATGTTGCCGGAAAGGACGTTTACTATCGTGGACTTGCCCATGCCGTTTCTGCCCACGAGGCCGACCACTGCGCCCTTTTTGGGCGTCGGCAGGCGGTAAAATCGGAACGAGTTGACGCCGTACTGGTGGATTTTGTCCTCGGACAGCTCTTTTGCGAGGTTGACTATGACGATGGCGTCAAAGGGGCACTTCTTTATGCAGATGCCGCATCCAGTGCACAGCTCCTCGGAAATCAGCGCTTTTCCGTCCTCCTCGCGCTGTATTATGCACTGGCCTCCCGTCTTGTTCACGGGACAATACACTATGCACTCTAGGCCGCACTTTCTAGGCTGGCAGAGCTCATAGTCCATTACCGCTACGCGGTGGGTCGATGACGGGTCGTCGCTTCCCATGCAAGCTCTTTGCGGCGCAAATGCGTTATATAGGTAGTGTTTTTTGTTTGCGCGCCGGAGAGAGTCCTGCCGGCAAGGCGGCCAGCAGCAGTACTGCTCATCTCATTATTTTTGCATCTGTTGGAGGAAGGGCCGCGGGTCGAAAACCACCCTGAGCGAACTTAATTTCCCATCGTCGCCCACGCGATACCAGCCGCACACGAAAACGGCCGCAGGCGGGTTGCCACCGACATTCAGGTCGTAGAGGAGGCAGACGTCGTTGCCGTCCGCAAAGACCTTTTTTATATCGAACTTTGGCAGGCGCAGGCGTTCCATGTCCTTAAAGTATGTTTCAGCATTGTCGTACGAAGCAAGCGGTCCCCGAAAAGACATGCTGTCGTTCACAAAGCTCCGGGCAGATTTATAATCCTGGTTCCCAAGGGCCTCCACGAACGACATTACGACTTGCTTTGCACTTCTTTTTTCAGGTTCGTTCTTTTGCATGGCATTCCTCTGACAATATTGGATTTATCTGCGCGTAAGGTCTGACTTTTGATAAAGGGAAACTTTTATCCTATCACCAACGCAAACAGAGCGTATGGACTCGAAGGACTTTCAGCTGCTCGTGGCGCTGGAGGATAACGCGCGCCAGAGCTACCGGTCGCTTGGCCGGCGAGTCTCGCTCTCTGCTCCTGCGGTTCGAGACAGGCTGGAGCGCCTGAAGGGCAAAGGAGTCCTCCAGGGGTTCATGCTGTCGATAGACCCGGGCGTGTTTGACCGCGATTATCTCTTGCTGTTCTTTCGCGGCGATTTTACGCGAAAAACGGTGCTGGCGGCGCTTGAAGCGCCAGACGTGTCTTGGGTGGCATGGAAACTCGACGGGCGCGTGACTGCCGGGCTGTGGGTGAAAGACGAGCGAGAGGCTACAGACGCCCTTGCGAACATCCTTGGCGTCCAGCCCTCGGGACGGGCTTTTACTCCGCGCAACAAAAAGCGCGCGCCGGTTTCGGTTATCGGCCTGTCCATAATGGACGCCCTTGTCGACGAGCCGAGGCTGCCGTTTGACCAACTTGTCAAGTCCACGGGGCTGAGCCCAAAGACGGTGCGCAAGCATCTTGAGACACTCGTAGAGACGAAAACGATTTCCATCGAACCCAGTCTGGGGGCGCTGACGGATTCAGGCGAATTGATATACCAGCTGCTGGTCGCAGGGAGGGTCGGCATGAGCGAGGTGCGGAGGATAATGGGCGAGACTGCCCTGACTCACCGCACCCAGGAACCGCCGATGAAGTACATGCTCTGCATGGGAAGTTCGTTAACTGACGTGACAAGCAAGACTCGCTTGCTGGAGAAGGTCGAGGGAGTAGAGTCAGTCACCATATCCCTGAACCGCGAGGTTCTGGTCTCTACGAGCCTCAGGCATTCGCTTATCAGGGAGGAAATGCGAAAGATGGAAAACGCCAAGAGCAAGGTTAAATTAACCCCTTCTCGGAAAAGAGAGTAAGCCGGTCATAGCGGCAGGGTGCGACCCGGTCCCATTCCGAACCCGGAAGTCAAACCTGCCGTCGCTGCTGTGTTACTGATCTGCGTGAGCGGTCGGGAAGCAGCAGTGCTGGCATTTTACTATATTTTACTAAACATACTCGTTTTCCCCAAAGTGCACCTGCTTCATCAGCTTGCGCGCGTGCATCGCCGCCCTGTCCATTATCCCAAACACGGAGGCAAGGCCGGCGGGGTCCCATACAGAAGTTTCCACGACGCAGCAATAGTTGTGCGCCCGGACGCTTATTCGCTTACACTCTTCCTTCATGATGTTTTTCGCAAGCTCGTCTGAAAGCTCGGCGTCCTTTGCGAGCAGATTTGAAAGCACGCCTCCGCTCCAGCCGAGGTTCCTTGGCTTGCCCCGGTGCAGGTCGAAATAAGGGCTTGCGTCCAGCAGGTTGTGGGCGTTGTCGTCGCTTCCAGACAGCGAGTCGTTTCCGACAAGGCAGTAGACGTTGAAGAACGGCCCCATGCGCACAACCTCCTCTATTCCTATAAAATCAATATGGCCGCTTTCCATCGTCACAAAGCCGTCGCGGTTTTGCAGCCACCGCTCAAAATAGGGCCACCTGTCCGGCCTGATGTCCGACCTGGATCCCGCCCTGCACGCGTAGCCAAGCGCCGCAAGGGCCTCCACAAGGGCGTCAACTGCAAAAATCGGCATCTCTCGCTCTACTCTACTATTGCTGCTGTTGTTGTTGTCCCTGCTGTTGCTGTTGTTGTTGCGGCGACGGCTTTTCCTCCTCTCCGAGCAGCTTTAAAAGAGTCCTTATTCCAAAGCCCGTGGCGCCTTTCGGGTTGTAGCTTCTCTCGTAGGTGCCGTCCTGCGTCCACGCGGTCCCGGCGATGTCCATGTGGACCCACGGCACGCCGTTGATGAAATTAGAGAGAAACGCCGCTGCGGTTATGGCGCCGCCTGACCTGCCGCCGATGTTCTTGATGTCCGCGTACGGGCTTTTTATCTGCTCGTGGAACTCGTCGAACAGGGGCAGGTCCCACATGCGCTCGCCAGCCTTTTCCGCCATCCTGCGCACCCTGTCGGTCAGCTGCTTGTTGTTCCCGACAAGCGCCGCGACATTGGAGCCAAGGGCGATTATTGCCGCCCCCGTGAGCGTGGCCATGTCGATTACCGCCTTGGGGCTGTAGGTGGCAATCCCGTACGCCAGCGCGTCGGCGAGAATAAGGCGCCCTTCGGCGTCCGTGTTGAGCACCTCGACGGTCTTGCCGCTGTACATCCTGATAATGTCGCCGGGCCTGTATGACGTGCTTGACGGCATGTTCTCGGCCGACGGCACGATGCCCACCACGTTTACCGCAAGCTTTAGCGATGCCACCGCCCGGAGTATCGCAAGCACGTCGCAGCCGCCGCACTTGTCAAACTTCATCTCGTCCATCTTGTCGCCTGACTTTAGCGATATGCCGCCGGTGTCAAACGTGACTGCTTTTCCCACCAGCAGGTATGGCTTGGCATCGCTTGCGGCGCCGTTGTATTCGAGGATTATCAGTTTGGGAGGGTTGTTGCTGCCCTTGCCCACTGCGACTATTCCACCCATGTTCATGTTCTCTAGCTCGTAGCGGTCGATGACGCGGGCCTTCATGCCATAGTCGGCCGCAAGCGACAGCGCCACCGACGCAAGGTGCGCCGGCGGGCAGTCGTTTGGTGGCAGGTTCCCGAGGTCGCGGGCAAAGTTGACGGCGTCTGCGACGTGGCTTGCGCGCTCGGCTATCATGGAAAAGCGCGGCGAGTCCGAGTTTATCAGGATGGTGACTTCTTCGACGCGGCCAGCATCCTTGTCCTGCGCCTTGTACTTGTCAAACGAGTAGAGCGCAAGGGCGATTCCCTCAGTCATGGCCTCCACGAGCCCCTCGTCGAGGTTTGAGAACTGCAGTATCGAGAACTCTCTTGTTCCGAGGTCTTTTGCCCTGTGGGCCGCCTTGCCGGCGCATATCCTGGCCATCTCGTCGGTGAATTTTTCACGCTTGCCGAGGCCGAGGAGCAAGACCTTCTTCATGGGCCCCTTGCCTAGCGTGTACGCGACCATGCTGGAGCCAAATGTGCCCCGGAAATCCTTGTTCTCAAGGGCCTCCTTTATGTACGTCAGTACGAATGGGTCGAGCTCTTTGGACTGAGAGAAATCCTGCTCGCCTTCAAACACGCCGATAACCAATAGAGAAGTCTGCTTTTGATCAATCTTGGCCTTTTCCACCCTGATCTGGACCATATGGAATATTGTGTTGCTTTCTTTGTTATTTTAATAATATGATCATGAGAGGAAGGAAAAGGTCGCGCCGTGCGACAGCATCTTGGCCAGCCGCTTGAAGATGTTGGTTGGCGTGTAACACGACATAGATGGGGTGCCGTCATACTCGCAGACTGGCGCAAACATGTCCATGTTCTTTCTTTTGCCCCCCTTGAACCACCCTGCCACTACCTCTTTTGCAAGCGGCGGCAGGCCCGAACGGGCCCCGTGCGCTCCTGACCTGTTGACGAGCCAGAACATGCTGGTCGAGTCGTAGCTTTTCGGAAATATCATCTCCTTGGCCCTCTTGGCCTCCTCCGAGTGGTAGTGGCCCGCGGTGCGTATCCAGCCCCTTGAGAGGGCGCTTGCAGTCCTGGCGAACTTGGTGCACGAGTAGCACTTGTCGTCGTATATGAGAAGCGGCCTTGCAAACGTCGATGACAGCGACAAGCTTCAGCGTACATTGCACTGCCGGCGTTATAGCCTTAGCGGAGGCATGTGGGGAGCTATGTTTTTATTTCCTCAAGAATAGGTGTCAGCTGCCGCTTGGGCTGTTGCTTGCAGGGTGACAATGACAATAATGGGATTTGACATGCGCTATCTGGAGCTAAAGAGGAAGATACGCGAGGTCCGAATGTGGGCCATTCAGGGAATCGCGGAGGCCGGTTCTGGCCACCCGGGCGCGTCGTTTTCTGCAGCAGAGATAATGAGCACGCTCTACTTCCGCAGGATGAGGCACGACCCGAAAGACCCGGCGTGGCAAGAGCGCGACTACTTCATCAATTCAAAGGCGCACTCGGCGCCCGGCTATTACTCTACGCTTGCTGTGGCAGGCTATTTTCCGCCGGAGGAATTAAAGACGCTTCGCAAGCTGGGCGCCCGGCTTCAGGGCCATCCCGTGCGTTACTCTAATCACCAGAAGGACCACAGCGTGCCCGGCGTAGAGTATTCTGGCGGGTCAGAAGGCATCGGGCTCTCTGTCGGAGTCGGCATCGCGCTTGCAAGCAAGCTGGACGGCAAGAAAAACCGCGTCTACGTCATGATAGGCGACGGCGAATCGAATGAGGGCCAGGTGTGGGAAGCCTCGATGGCTGCTGCAAAATTCAAGCTCGACAACCTAGTCGCAGTGCTTGACAGAAACCGCATCCAGCAGGACGGCTTTACCGAGGACATTATGCCCCTTGACCCGGCAAAGAACAAGTGGGAGGCGTTCAACTGGCAGGTGTTCGAAGTCGACGGCCACCGCGTCGAGCAGCTGGTGGACGCGCTCAACAGGGCTTCTCAGGTAAAGGACAAGCCGGTGATGATAGTGGCAAATACGGTGAAGGGAAACGGCATACGCCACATGGCCAACAACCCGCAGTGGCACGGAAAGGCGCCTTCCAAAAAGCAGACGCCGGTGCTCCTTGAGGAACTTGAAAGTGAGTATTTCATAGCACCCTCCATAATCGCCGGCGAAAAAGAGAACTATGATGACAAGATACGCAAGGTCGAGCGCGAGGGGGTGGAGATGATACACCTCGACGTGATGGACGGCAAGTTCGTGCCAAACACCACGTTCTTTGCAGACACGATAAAGCGCCTGCGGCGCGTGACTGCGCTTCCCTTTGACGCGCACCTGATGATAGAAAAGCCCCTTGAGCACATTGACGAGTACATTGACGCGCGCTGCGACGTCATCACCGTCCACGCAGAGGCGTGCAACGAGGGCGAGTTTGTCCAGATACAGGACAGGTGCTTGGCGGCAGGCATCAGCCCGGGGATTGCGATAAACCCCAAGACGGACATACCGGATTGGCTGTACCCGCACATTTCAAACGTCGACGTAGTGATTGTCATGTCTGTCAACCCCGGCTTTGCGGGGCAGAAGTTCATGCCCGAAGTCTTGCCAAAGATGGTCGCAGTCGACAAGAAACTGCGCGAGCACGGCTTCAAAGGTTACATAGAGGCGGATGGCGGCATCGATTCAACAACATTGCCGCAGGTATACGACGCCGGCGCCCGCATATTCGTGACAGGCAACGCAGTCTACGGCAACGTCGACGTGCACACGGCGGTGATACAGCTGCGCCACAAGGCGGCAGTCGCGCTAGAGAGGAAACTGCTCGACCACGCGACGCGCCTCGGCATAAGGGGCGACTGGATGAAGGCGCGTAAACATATATTGATTCCGTACGCTTCTGAACTTGGGATAGAGGCAGAGCTTCATGCTGTTAAGTAGCGAGAAAAAGACGGCAGACATGAGGGGCGCGTACGGCGACGCCCTGGTGGAGCTTGGCAAGACAGACTCGCGCATCGTCTGTGTCGGAGGCGACACAACCGACTCGCTCAAGACCAAGAAATTCGGCGACAAGTACCCCGAGCGCATGTTCAACGTCGGCATAGCAGAGGCAAATCTAGTCTCGATTGCCGCCGGCCTGGCGATTGCAGGCAAGGTGGCTTTTGCAAGCACCTACGCGGCTTTTATCCCGGGAAGGGCGGTCGACCAGATACGGAACGCAATATGCTATCCTGCGCTCAATGTAAAGCTCGTAGTGTCGCACGGAGGGCTCACGGTGGGCCCGGACGGCGCGACGCACCAGCAGATTGAAGACCTGAGCACCACGCGCGTCATGCCAAACATGCGCGTCCTGGTACCGGCAGACGCTATCGCAGTCAGGCACCTGATAAAGGTCGCAGTCGACACGCCGGGGCCATTCTACATGCGCATCGCAAGGCCGACTACGGAACTCGTCTATGCAGAGTCTACGCCGGCCGACCAGTTCAGGGTAGGCAGAGGAAACGTGCTCGTGGACGGCTCTGACGCTACCATAATTGCGTGCGGCCTGATGGTCGGAAAAGCCCTTGAAGCGGCAGACGCGCTAAAGCGCGAAGGAATATCCGCAAGGGTGGTCGACATGTTTACGATAAAGCCGATTGACTTTGACCTTGTTGCAAAATGCGCCAAGGAAACCGGCGCAATTGCAACGGCTGAAGAGCACAACATAATCGGCGGCCTAGGCGCGGCAGTGTCAGAGGCGGCCGGCGAGACATACCCGGTCCCCATAAGGCGCGTAGGCGTGCGAGACACGTTTGGCGAGTCGTCAAGGGACGAGGAGGTAGACACGCTCCTTGAAAAATACGGCCTGACCGCAACAGAAATAGCAAAGGCAGTTGTTGAAGCAAGGAGCAGGATTAGAAAATAAAAATGAAGATCTTTCTTGACACGGCCAACCTCGACTCGATAAAAAAGTACAACGACATGGGCCTAGTCGACGGAGTCACCACCAACCCGACTCTCCTGTCAAAGGAGAAGGGAAACCCGGCGGACATCATGCACGAAATCGTGCGCATCGTCAAGGGCCCGGTGAGCCTGGAGGTCGTCGGAACGGACTATGACAGCATGATGGAAGAGGCGCACAGGCTGAAAAAATACGGCAGAAACGTCGTGGTGAAAATCCCGATGCTCCCCGATGGCATGAAGGCCGTAAAAAAGCTCAAGGAGGAGGGGATAGAGACGAACGTCACC
>DASUXB010000101.1:0-12478 GCA_036378195.1 Nitrososphaera sp. | reverse complement strand
TGCCTTGCCGGCCGCGGCCTGCTCGATGTACGCGACTGACCGGCGCAGGTTGTCCTGCTTGTCCTCCGATGACTTCATCTGCACTACGGCAACCGATATCATCAATTTTGCTTACACTCGCGCTGCGGGGGATAAAAGGCTAGAGCTGCTTGCCGGCCTGGAACCAGTTTTCTCTCGGGTTGTCTTCATACACCACGATGACGTGCTCTGCTTTCGTCTTTAGGATGCTGACTGCCGCGTCGGTTATCGCCTTGGCAAACTCGTCTTTCTGCTCTTTTGTCCTGCCGGGGTACATTGACACCTGGATGAGGGGCATATCTACGGCAAGAAAAATAGCCTACGGCTGATTTATAGTTACAGCGGCGTCTGCCGTCATTGGCGATTGAGTCGCTGCTGCTGTTGTTGTTGTTGCCTCTTCCTGCACAGGTCTTGCGCCGGACTGCGCCAGCTCGTACAGCGCCTGAAGGTAGCGCTTGATGAAGTTGGCGCCGGGCGACGGCCTCCTGCCCTTCTCGTAGTCGCTCAGGACCGAGGGGGTGATGGCCATCCTTTTTGCAAGGTCGGCCTGCTTTACTCCAAACTTTTTGCGCCAGAACTTTAGCTGCTGCGGCGGGTTGTCGCTCAGGACCACCGCGCCGGCGATCCACGTCAGTTCGCTTCTTCCGTTGGCAATGCCGTTATCGGAACTGGACAAACGTGAACGAAGGTTTCGATGGGTGATAAAAAGATTATTCGGGGGTTGTTTGCAACCGGTCTCTGTGAATAATAACGCCGCTGGTGACGAGCTTGAGCTTTTGAACAGCAGGGTCGTTGCCTGCAAAAAATGCCCGAGGCTTGCGAAATACATCCGCAAGGTCGGCAGCGAAAAAGTAAAGCGATTTTCTGGCGAAACCTACTGGGCAAGGCCGCTTCCAAGCTGGGGCGACCCTGACGCAAGGCTCCTGATAGTCGGCCTTGCGCCGGCCGCGCACGGCGGCAACAGGACCGGCAGGATGTTCACCGGCGACAGCTCGGGCGACTGGCTCGCAAAGGCGATGCACGGAGCGGGGTTTGCAAGCAAGCCGACAAGCCGCGCGCTGGACGACGGGCTGGTACTCACTGGCGCATACATCACCGCCGCTGCAAGGTGCGCGCCGCCGGACAACAAGCCCACGCCGCAAGAGCTGTCAAACTGTGCATCGTATCTGGAGGCAGAGCTTGCTGTTTTGAAAAACGTGAAGGTGGTACTTGCGCTTGGCAGGATAGCGTTTGATGCCTACTGCAGGACGGTTGGCGCAAGGGGTCTAGCGTTTTCGCACGGTGCCCAGCACAGGGTCGCAGGCAGAGTGCTTCTTGCCTCGTACCACCCGAGCAGACAGAACACCAACACAGGCAGGCTCACTTGGGAGATGTGGGCAGAAATATTTGCGACCGCAAGGTCGTTGCTCGTCTAGTCACTTACTTTTTCTTTTTTGGTTTTGGCGCGGCGGCCTTTTTGCTATCGCTGGCGACAGGCGCCTTGGCCTTTGTCTTGCTGTTGCTCTTTTTTGCCTTTGCAGCGGCTGCCTTTTCCTGCGCCTCTTGTTCCTCTTTGGCTGCTTCCTCCGCTTCCTTGTTTGCAGCAGCGTTGGCCCGGGAGTTGATGATGTCGGTGGTTATCTGGTCTATCTTGTAGCGCAAGGCCTCCTTGACCCTGCTGTTGTCGACCATGTTGAGTGGGCCCTTGCAGTTGGGGCACTTGAAGAACAGCTCGACTGCCACGTCGAATTTCACACGCGGGCAGTCGTGGTTGCCGCAGTGGTAGAACTCGGTCGAGTCCTCGTGCTCCAGGCGCTTGTGCAGCCTGTCGAGGATCTTTTTCTTTTGGTTTTCAATGAAATTGTCGACGTGGTCCTGCTTGGCGCGCCAGCGGTAGACGAACCAGCCCTTCTTTTCGTCCTTGACTCTGATGCCGGTTATCAGCGCCTTTCCAAACAGGTCGTACAGGACCTTGCGCACGATGTTTATCTTTAGACCCGTTGCGCTTGCTATCTCCTCGTCGGTGACGTCCTCGGTGTTGAGTAGGGCGCGTGACACCTTGACGTATTCCTCGCCCCCTATGAGGCCGGCTATCTTGACGAAAGAGTCCTCGTAATCCATCGCGTGCATTTAGAGGAATAATTGCGCAAATTTCTGATATATAGTTTCTGAAATTTATTGAGATTGGCGTGGTTTTCGGTTGTTATTCTACCGCGAAAGCAGGATATATAGGCAGACGGCTTGCTGAAAAACTAGCCGGGCAGCCGCTTTTTAAACAAAAGCCGTGCAATTCACACTGCTTGGACTCGCACAGAGGCCACTGGAGGCAGAACCGGCGTTTTTCCTAGATCCTCAAGTTTTTGCAGGAAAACCAGTACGGTATAATCGGCTTTATGGTCCGGCTTCCAGTACGTTTCAACCGTCATGTTGCCGGCCTGACCTGCAAAATTTGTCTTGACACTGGAAAGAGCCGCAGTTTCAGAAGTGTCGTCATTGCGCACCTCGATGACAACCTGATAATAATCACCGGCTGGGTCTCCCTGATTTGTAAAGTTTGCCTCGATGAACACCGGCTCCCCGGCCTTGAAAACAATGCCATCGACTTTGCCCAGATAATCGTGGTTGGAATCATACGCGGACAGAGACGCGAGCTTGATGCTATCCTGCGGCATCTCGCCGGCCGCAGAGAAATTAGAAGGTAGATACGCCGCATAGGCTATTGCCATTGCTGCCAGCAGGCAGCAGGCTAAACTACCACTACTACTATGTCGTATCGTGCTGCCCATTTTTTTTGCGACACGAACGCGCAAATAATAAACAAAGTGGACTTTTGATCTATCAAATATTCTTTTTACCAGAACTGGTGCCCGTTTTTCGTGGTAGCCCCTTCATACCCGATCTTGAATCTGCCGGTGCTGCCCAGGTACGTTACGCCGTAGTTGCTGTTGGCCGGCGAGCAGTTCATGAGCAGATACCCGCCTGTCCAGGCGCTCAGCTCAACCTTGCTGTCGCTGCCGGTTGCCTTGGTGGCGTACTGGATGTTCAGCACCTCCACCAGCCCCAGCCTCTGCGTGTTGGTGTTGGGAGCAAAGCTTCCCGCCTCGACGAACGTAAAGTAGTCGCTCTTGACCTTCATCGACGGACGCCCAATGTCCACCGTCTGGGCCGGCCTGGAATCGTCAAGGTCGTCCATACGCACCTGCCACTTTTTGTCCGGTCCGTACAGTATCGAGAGCTCTAGCGTGTGGCCGGCGACCACCGGGGCACTTGAAGTCCCCCTCAGAATCCCGCCTATACCCCACGCCATCTGGAACCGGGTGGCATTGTACCCAATGCCAGAGTCCCTCGACCAGTCGCCGTAATAGATCCCCACCTCGTAGTACAGGCCGTCGTCCCCCTCGAACGCGATGTGGTAGTTGGCAGGCTTGTCCGGCTCGCCGGCGCGCACGACATCGGCCACTCCTGGCGGAACCTTGAACGTCACGGATTCGCCCCACTTGTCGGGGCTTGCCGCGGGAAGCTCGATGTTGCAGTTGCTGTACGATGTCGAGAGCATGGACATGCCCACTATTCCCATGCCTGCGTTGTGCGGGTTTCCTAGCAAGGGATGCGGGTACGCGGATGCGCTGCTGCCGCCACTACCGATAAAACTCAGAAACACGCTGCTTACTGCCAGCAGAGCTGCTGCAAAAAAGAAGACGATGATGATGCTTGATCTCATACGGCGTGTTGCGCAGCTGTTGTAAAGCCGGAATTGTACATAAGGGCGCTTGCTTGCCACTCTATAAACTTGACAGGTGCGCTTTTTCGCTGCTCAGCTGACTGTGCTCAGGTTACTTGCTCCCGTACAGCTTGTAGATCTTGCCGGTATAGTCGCTGACATAGTCCCACTTGTCCGGGTCCACTTGCACCGGGAAAAACGCCTCCTTTGTCTCGTCGCACAGCGCCTCGTACACGAACTGGCCTATCACTATCTGGTCCGGCTTGGCAATCCCGGTCATCTTGGTTGTCACGTTTATCGTGTAGCCGAGGATGTCAAAGTGCGGGTGCCTGACCTGCCGGCCGTCCTCAAGCGTCATGGTGTCCCACCCGTACTGCACCACGACGTTGTCACCCACGTCAATTCCGACGCGCACCTTCAGCTCGGGATAGTCGTACTGGTTGAGGATCGGGTTTATGCCCTGCCGCATCACCTTTATCATCGCCTGCGCGCATGACACCGCGTTTGCGCACGGCACGCGCAGGTTGCTCCAGTCGGCAAGAAAGAACGCCAAGATAGCGTCGCCCACGTATTTCAGCACGTACCCGCCGTAGGCGGAAACAAGAATCGACATTTCCTGCGTGAACGCCTGCACTATGGTTGCAAGCCTGTCCGCCGGGGTTGTCATCGAAAGTTTCGTCGACCCCACGATGTCGATGTGCAGGATTACGAATCCGACCTTGGACTTGGCGAACCTTTCCAGGATGCTGTTTGTCTCCTCCGTCGAGAGGTTGAACTGCGACTCAAAGCGCAGCGCGCGCCACACCCGCTCCTGTGCGAGCTTGATTGCCTGTTCGGTGTCCACCACTTGGGCAAGCTCAAACGACGAAAACGACGGCGCCCCGGCAGTCGCGCTTGCAGCACTGCGCTTTCTTTCCTCCTCTGCTACAAACTCGGCTATCGTCCTGTCCACCTGCTCCCTGTCGATGTCAAGCTGCAGGGCGATTATGTCCGGCTCTATTCCGGAGCTGTGGAGGTTTATTATTATCTGCCGCTGCGAGTTTGGCGCGGGCGGGTCAGAAGAAGAAGACATGTATTTATGCCGCATTTGGAGCGCAGTGCGGCTATTAAACTCATTTGTACGGGCGTGATGATTAATAACGAGTGCCACGCATATACCGGCGGGATGGGCGGAAAACAAAAGGAGGAAGAGCGTGTGCTTTTGACGCTTCCGAACATAAAGTACCTGGTGGAGGGCTTGGAGGCGCTTTTGATGACGGACTTGGACGGCGAAAAGCGCGCCAAGGTGATAAAGCTGCGCGACGATCTGGCTTCGTACGTGAACAGCATCTTTAGCGACTATTCGTGAACGCGGCGCGCACCTTGCGTATCACCTCGTTCATCGACAGCGGCTCTTTCTTTATGACGTCGCTTCTCTCCAGTGACCCCATGAGCCGGAGGACGTCGGCTGACAGGACCAGCATGAACACAAAGCGCACCTGCACGTCGCGGGACCTTATCTTTTGGTACAGGTCGATGCCAGACATCCCTCTCATGACAAGGTCAGTCACCACGACTCCGTACTGCGACCTGCTTGCGTATTCCAGCGCCTCTGAAGGGTCGGGCGTGTGGTCGACCTCATAGCCGTCGGCCGACAGGTATGTCTTGACCAGCCCGGCAGTCGACTGCTTCTGGTCGACGAGGAGGACCGACCTCATTCGACATATTTTCGCATAATTTTCCTTTAAGCATTCAGGTCAAAAGATCTAGAGCGCAGGTACGTGTGTGTGCGTGCGTGGTGGCAAGGTTAATAATTGGACAGGGGCCAAAAACGCCGCAGCAGTGACAGAAAAAACAGCGGCCGAGGAACCCCGGCTAAAGAGGTCGGTCATCGTCCTTGCGTTCATCTCGCTAGGTCTTGTCTATTCGGTCATGCTCATAGGCGTGTTTTTGAGCTCCGGCCCCATAACTGAAAAGGGCCTTGCCTGCACCGACTGGCCGCTTTGCCCAAACGGGTTCTTTGGCGCACCCGAAGACCGCTACCTTGTAGAGTACGTGCACAGGCTGGTTGCGGTCATCACCGCCGGCTTTATCTACGCGACTGCAATAATCGTCCCTTCAGGAGTAAAGAGGGCCAAAAAGGCGGCAATAATCGCGGCAGGCATCGTCTCATGGCAGATTGCGCTTGGCTTTATCACTGTGGCGACCCACCTGTACCCGATAGCAGTGGCAAGCCACCTTTCGACCGGCATCAGTGTGTTTGCGTTTGCCCTGCTGACGTTCCTGTGGGTCGGGGTATGGAGAAAGCAGAGCTAGCAACTCTAGCGCCAGTGCACGCGCGAATTTTCAAAAAACTCCCTGTCGTCCTCTGCCAGCGCGACTTTTTTGTGGCAGTCGCCGCAAAGTAGGTATTTCGAGTCTGCAGGGAGCTCTTTTCTGCACCTGCCGCAGAACTTTTTCATCGCCTTGTTTTTTATCCGGTGGCATTGCATAAAAAACTTGTTGCGGTGGCGCTGTCAGGCGGCGTCGATTTTGGAATAAAGCATGTCGTCGTTCTTTCCTATCAATTCTATCGACTCTGTCCAAAAGACCTCTCTGACCCCGGGCATCATTTTCACCTTCTCGGAAAAATCGATGATTTCCTTGTTCGTCTTTAGGACCACGTCCGCCCTTATGTCGATGTTGTTGTTGCTCAGCGTCCTTGCCACCGACATTACGCTCGGCCAAGTCAGGATTTCCTTGGCGACGTTTGACGACGACCCGTTTTCGGCCGCGATAAAGAAAGTGATCGAGCGCAGGTCGAATCTCTTTAATGCAAGGGAGAAAGAGATGTCCAGGAACCCTGCGAGCCGCTTGCGCCTCCTCTGGATAGTCGTGAGCGGGACTCCCAGTTCTTTGGACAAAGTCATCGACGAGACCTCGCCGTTTGACGCAAGCAGGAGCTTTAGCATACGCTTGTCGATGGGTGACAGAACGGCAGCAGAGTCGCCGTCCATGTGCAAAGGATGATGATATCTTTCCTTCTGGTCGTCGGAGGAGGAATTATTGTTGTTGTTGGAAGAAGTCAGCTTGTTCAACCTGCCAAAGAGGTCGTGTAGCTGTTCGAGCGTGAGTGGCTCCAGCGACTTGGTGTTAATGCCCAGCTTTTCCATCGCCTGCAAAAGCCCGCGCCGGGAAGAAGAGGAGATTGATTCAATCTCGGGACTGTTATCCTGCTGCTGCCTAGGCGGGCAGACAACATCGTTCTGCCTTTCTTGAAAAGAGGAGGAGGACGAGGACAAGCGCTGACGTATATTCATATGTATATTTAAATTTTATAGGGGCGATCTCCTATCGTTCAGGTTGCATGTGATATTAACAGCTCGTCAGAGAAAATTTTGTAATATTTGCATGTCTGTGTAAAACCTTTTATTCTATTTCTCCCCTATTAAGGGAATCTTTGGTAGCCGCCAAAGACGTTGCACAGGACATCATTTTGCGCCTAAGGGAGGTTTTTGGAGAGAGTACGTTTGCCATTTTCCAAGATGAGCTGGAGGCAAACTATCTGGGCAATGAGCTGTCCCTGCAGGATGCCATAGCGAGCAGGCCGGAGTTGTTTGAAAGGGCGCTAGAAACTATACTGGGGACAGAGGGCCTGGTGGTTCTTGCAATCGTGCTGGAAGGTACGAGGGCGCAATTCCACATCAGAAAGGATTTTTCCTATTCAAAGATGGGCGACCTTTCAAGGTGCGTGGCTTTGCTGGTACGGAATTCCTGAGCGAGTCCTCTGTTGCTGTGTGTGTGCGTGCCTGACCCGCAGGAAAGAGGAGAGAGAAATGTAATTAAGGACCGGGGCTGAAAGGAAAACGGTTTCTTGGTACTGCAAAGTGAGATTAAAAGCGCCCTGTCGTATGCCACCAGCAAGGGCTACCAGATCCACCCCGACGCGTTTGCCATGCTAAAGGGGCTAGAGACGGACGCGCTCAAGGCAATCCAGGAGATAATCAAGCAGAAAAAGCAGACCAAGATGATAGTTGTAGACGACATCAAGAGCATCGTCAACCCGGGGAGGCAGCAGGAGCTTGTGCCAGCCGAGCAGGTCGCCAAGGTGCTAGTCGACCCGACTGCCAACGTCAACACCGGCGAGGGAGTCGACGGCTATGCGTCTCTGTTCAAGAGCAGGTTCGAGAAGACGATGCGCATCCTTGCGCAGAGGCCGGACAGCAAGAGGATGACCAAGATTTCCACCGTCAAGCAGATGGAAAGAGGGGGGGGTGGCAGCGGAGGCCCAAAGCAGGCGGCGGCTGCTGGCGAACGCAGCCTCGGAAGCGCTGGCACGTACGTCGTGTCGGGCCTCTTGATGTCAAGGCGCACCAAGAAAAACGGCATAGAGCTAGAGATTGACGACTACACTGGCAGGATGCCGGTGACTGCCATGTCGGAGGACGCAAAAAAGCAGGCGGCAAACCTCGCTCTCGACCAGGTGGTCATGCTGGAACTGGAAAACGCAAAGGGGACGCCTGGCCTTGCCATAAAAAACGTCTTTTCGCCGGACATACCGGACCACCTGCCTAACAAGAGCAGGTCGGAGGCATACGCGGTTTTGATATCGGACCTGCACGTCGGAAGCAAGTATTTCATGCAGCAAGAGTTCCTGCGCTTCCTCGACTGGCTGGCTTCTGATGACGACGATGAAATCGTCCGCAAGATAAAGTTCCTCTGCATCGGTGGCGACCTGATAGACGGCATCGGCATATTCCCAAACCAAGACAAGGAGCTTCTCATGATGAACGCAGAGGCCCAGATGTCGCATACCACGAAACTGCTTTCAAAGATCCCAAAAAGCATCAAGACCTTCATAATCCCGGGCAACCACGACCCCGGCCGAAGGGCGCTGCCGCAGCCGATATTTCCCGAGGCGACGTCCGGCGGCCTGTACGGCCTGGAGAACTGCACGATGCTTGGCAACCCGGCGTACGTGGAACTCAACGGGGTCAAGGTGCTGATGTTCCACGGCCAGAGCCTCGACGACGTGATTGCGACCACGCCGGGCATGAGCTACCAGCGGCCGGCGGAGGCAATGAAAGTTTTGCTGAAAGCGCGCCATTTGTCGCCAACGTACGGCGGGCGCACGCCGGTCGCGCCTGAAAGCGAGGACATGATGGTTATGACAGAGATCCCCGACATATTCCACGCGGGGCACGTGCATGTGACAGATGTTGATAGTTACCGCGGGACGCTCGTCGTGAATTCCGGCGCTTGGCAGGCGCAGACAAAGTTCCAGCAGACGATGGGCATCACGCCGTCGCCAGGCATCGCAATCGTCGTTAATTTAGCGACGATGCAGCCGTTCAAGCAGGATTTCAATAATCTTTTATTATGACAAGAGGTCTGAAAACGTCGGGTCGTCCTTAAGCGCGTCCCTTACCGTCGCAAGCGGCACGGCGACTTTGATCTTTTGCGACCGGCCATAGCGCCCTTGGCTCACCACATCCGTCGAAACCAGGCCCAGCTGGTCAAGCTCGCTTATTATCTGGGTGACCCTGCGCTGGGTGAGAGGCTCCTGCTCGGCCTGCCGGCACAGCGACGAATAGACCTCGTACACCTCGCCGGTGTTGCCGTTCTTTGACTTTGTGATGGCAAGCACCACGAACTTGGTGTGAGTCGTGGCGTTTTTTATGACTTCGAGGTTGGTGTCCTTCTCTATCTTTTCCTGCGCGGCCCGCACGTGCTTTTCCTCCACCTTGGCAGAGTGTTCCCGCTCGGCAAGCTCTGCCGCCACGCGCAAAAGGTCGATTGCCTTGCGCGCATCACCGTGCTCCCTGCCGGCCATGGCCGCGCACAGGTTGATTGCCGCTTCCGTTATTGCGCCTTCAGTAAACGCCAGTTTTGCGCGCTCTGACAGTATCTGCCTCAGCTGCTCCACGGTGTACGGGTTGAACACGGTCTCTTCCTCGGAGAGACTGCTTCTCACGCGTGGGTCCAGCTTGTCCTTGAAGGTCAGGCTGTTGGAGATGCCTATCAGGCTGACAAAACCCCCCTTGCCCATGCGCTCGTTGGCCCTCGTGAAAGAGTAGAGCACGTCGTCGCCGTTTCTGTCCACCAGCGAATCTATTTCGTCGATGACAAGTATGACATGCATCTTTTTCTTTTGTATGAACTGCAGTATCCTGTCAGTGGCTTCGCCCATCGAAAGCCCCGTAAAGTGGACCTTCTTTTCCTCCTTGTTCAGGCCGAGGTTTTCCGCGATTTCAAAGAGCAGTTTGTACGCGCTGTTGGCAAGTTTTGCGTTGATTATAGGGACGTTGACGGTGATCCCAAGCTCGCCGGATTTTTTGACCAGCCTGTCGACCACGGTTTTCACGACCGCAGTTTTTCCGGTCCCTGGTTTTCCAAACAGGAGCAAATTTGACGGGCGTGCCCCTTTGAACACGGTCGACAGTACCTGCGCAAGCGCCGCCGCTTCTTGGTCGCGAAACGGCAGTTTTTCCGGCACATAGTCGATGGTGAGCGTCTCCCTCTTTTTGACGAGCGACTTGCCGCTTGCAGCCCTGTCAAATATGTTGTCGATGTCGCTCGTACACCCGCACCCCTACCTTTCCTTTCCAGAATGCAGGTTTGTTAAGGTTGTCTTAACAGTTACGTTAACAGGGCCGTTTTAAACCCTCAAATCAACTTGTACTAGTTATCGTATCAGCTTGTACAGATGGCAAGATGGAGTTGATGAGAAGGAGGTGTGGACAGGAAAGATAGGGGTGGCTGTTGTGCAGGCAATAGTCGATTATAACATTCGGTTAACACTACTGATCGAAAAGGTGGAAAAGGAGCCAGAAACGACCCCTTTGTTTCCACTGGAGCGTTAAGGTGTCGGTTAGCGCTGTTAACACTGGCAAAGGGGACCCCTTTGTTTCCACTGGAACTGGAAAAGGGCGCTTGGCAACAAGAAAATTGGTTAACTGATAGGATTTGTTAACGAAAAAGGCTCGCGTCTCATGTCAAGCTAACAACAGCTAAGCTGATTGTTATCAACAGTAACACAAGCTCTGTTAAGTGTCAAGGTGTTAACAGCTGAGCTACAACCTTTGCCGGGAAGGAAAAAGTTCCGAATCGAGCTGGAGGACGCCGAAGGGAGCAAGTACAACCTCTCCCTGGAAGGCAACATCTCGAAGGACAAGATATTGAAGATAGTAGAGTTCATGGACCTTCTCAACATCGAGAATAGCGAGGGCGCCAACAACCGTAATCCTGAGAACGAGTTCAGGGCACCGCCCGCCTCGGTGGGCGACAGGATATGGGCGCTTGTAGAGGGCAAGTTCCCGTACGGCAGTTTTACCTCGTCTGACATTCTAGAGCTGTATGAGGACACATACAACGAGCCCATAAAACTCAGCATCGTCTCTACCTACCTCTCGCGGTACGCCGAGCGAGGCCGGCTCGTGAGGAACCGCCAGGGAAAAGAGTGGGTCTACAGGACAGCCAAGCCTGCTACTACTGCTGTTACTGCCGGATCTCGGGCGCCTGAACCGCAGGCTTCTCGTCCTTCGCCAATCTCGTACGACCGGCTTCAGTGATATTGTAGCGAAACGGCTTGCTGTTGACATCCCTGCTGACTAGGCCACTCTCGTGCAGCTTTTTCATGAGGCGGGCGGTGTGCTCTCTCGTCCTACCTATTGCGTGCTGGACCTCCCTTGAGGTGCGGGGCCTGTCCGCCAATAATTTGAGGATATAGTCGACCGTGCCGTTCTGACTGCTCTCGACTTGTGCCGTAGTGATGTCCGGCGGATGCTGCGTGACTGTTACAGGCTCACTCACGGGTTGCGCGTGAGGCGCTTGCTGCTGTGATACTGTTGGCTGCTGTACGATGATGTGAGAAGGAGGCTGTACGAGCGCCTGCGTCTTTACCTCAACTATGTCAAGTTTCGTGCGCATCTCGGCTATCACACGGTCATAGTCTCTCAGCCGGCGGGTGTATTCGAGGACGACAGCCTCCACCACCGCATCGTCGGCGTGATAATTGTTGTTATTGCTGTTGTCACGCTTTGCGCTTTCCCTAAACCTGCGCAGAGCCATCACGGTCACAAGGCCGCCTGCATAAAAGAGCACGCCCAATATCACGACTCCAAGGTCGACAGTGATGTTAAGGGGAAGATCCAGGATCATGTCACAACATTTGCGTGCAGAAACCGTGATTTAATGTTACGGACCAAACTTGTTTTACAACTTGCACACTCTTTTTACCAGCGCATCCATCACGGACATCACGTCTTCCAAGCGTGCCTGATCGAAAATGTCACTGCCTTCTGAAGCAAATATCACGCTCAGCTGGTCCGCAAGGCGGGCCATCGCGCTCAACGCCTCCGGCTGCAAGGCCCCCGACGATTGCAGAAGTATTGCGCTGTAAAGGACGGCTATTGCCTTGTCCCGGCACTGCTTTACCTGCCTGTAGTACGCACCCGAAGTCATGTTTGGCGGCCTCCCCCCACCCTGCAGCCTTTTAGAAATTATGGAAACTTGTCTGGGTGTAAATAAAGAATTTGCTATAATTTCCATCAAAAGTTTGCTAGATTTGGAATCACGCTCGGCCATGTCTGCTATACAGATTTGTATAGCGTATATGCTATTAAACTTTGCAACCATGTCAAACTTTAAAATGGCTGGCCACTTTCAAATGGAGGCGTGGCTGGAACAACGGTGGCAGTAGGAAAGATAGAGAATTATCTCAGGGAAGAGATAAAGAAGCACGGGACGATCTGTTTTCCATTAATTGACTCTGAAAATAATTCGACAGATGCGGCATCTATT
>DASUXB010000100.1:0-4059 GCA_036378195.1 Nitrososphaera sp. | reverse complement strand
ATCGTGGTAGTGCCTGCGCATATCGCCTCGATCGCCTGCTGGGGCGAGATGAAATGGATGTGCGTGTCAATCGTGCCGGGCGTGCATATCGTGTGCTCGCCGGCGATGACCTCTGTGGCAGAAGAGACTATCATGTCTACTCTGTCCATGACGTCCGGGTTTCCGGCCTTGCCAATCCCTGCAACCCTGCCGTTTTTTATCCCGATGTCTGCCTTTATGATGCCAAGCACGGGGTCCATCACAACCGCGTTTGTTATCACGAGGTCGAGCGCTTCTCTGCTCGTCACTCCGCTTGCCTGGCCCGCACCGTCCCGGACGCTTTTTCCCCCGCCAAACACCAGTTCGTCGCCGGGGACAAGCAGGTCTTTTTCAACCTCGATTACAAGGTCGGTGTCGGCTAGCCTCACCCTGTCGCCCTTGGTCGGTCCATAAAGGTCGACGTACTGTCTGCGCGGAATTTCAAGCGTCAAGCGCCGGAAAACCCCCTAGCTTTTGCCTTTGCTAATGCCTGCCTCTTTTTTGCCGACAATTTGCCGTTTACAAGGCCGGAAAACCCGTACACCGTTTTTCCGCCGCCGTACTCTACCAGCTCTACCTCTCGCGTGTCGCCGGGCTCAAAGCGAAGCGACGTGCCCGCCGGGATGTTCAGGTGGAACCCGTACGCCTTTTCCCGCGGGAACGAGAGCGCCTTGTTCACCTCGAAAAAGTGCGTGTGTGAGCCGACCTGCACCGGCCTGTTGCCCGTGTTGCTCACCCTGACTTTTGTGGTTTTCCGACCCACGTTTGCCGCCACTGGCCTGTCCGAAATGAAATATTCGCCCGGTATCATCCTGCACTCACGCTATGGGGTTGTGAACGGTCACGAGTTTCGTGCCGTCCTCAAAAGTCGCTTCGACTTGCACCTGCTTGACAAGCTCTGGCACGCCGGGGAGGACGTCGCTCCTTGAAAGCACGCCCTTGCCGGAGCTCATCAGCTCTGACACGGACCTGCCGTCGCGCGCTCCCTCTACGATGTGGTCGGAAATGAGCGCGACAGCCTCGGTGTAGTTCAGTTTTAACCCTCTTGCGCGCCTTTTGCGCGCCACTTCGGCTGCCATGAAAATGTACAACTTGTCTATTTCCCGTGGTGCAAGCATCATTTCAATTACAAATTGCTGATGATGTTGTATTTATAATTGAGTACACGCGGCCATGCCTGCTGCGTGGTATGCGCACGCACAGCTTATGACCGTACTCGCAGTATTGCCCGTATGATGCCAAACAAAAGCACCAGAGTGTATAATACTTGCAGGAAAAACCTGCAAAAAACAAATTTTAGCCGATGTCGGCTAATTGGCCTATAGCAGCACCACGGGCTTGCCTGCCAGCCTTAGCACCTTGCTTGCCACGTGGCCGGTGTCGGCATGGCTCCCGCCAAGGCCCTTTCTGCCCATCACTATCATGTCGACGTTCAGTTTCTCGGCAGTCTCGGCTATCTTGGTCCCGGGGTCGCCCAGCTTGACTACCCGCTCGTACCTGCCACTCTTTTTGGGTATCATGACGCTTCTCAGCATCCTCCTTCCTTCTTCCTCCATTTCTTGAGCCAGCTTTTCGTCGGGCGAGCCCTCCTCGCCTTCTTCGTCGTCTGTCCACTCGATGACGTTGAGGAGAAATATCTTGGCCGGGGTGTCCTCGTCGAAAAGGTAGCTGGCGTACGTCAACGCGCGCAGCGATTCCTTGGAGCCGTCGATAGCGACTAGGATCTTGCGGGCTTCGTAATCGTCGTGCACCCTTTTCGCGTCGCCTACGTACTCTTTGTGCCGGTCTGTCTCCGGGCTGGAGAGGGAAAGCGTCGCGATCCTGCGCAGCACCTCCGCAATTCCCCTCCTTGCTTCAATGAAAGGCAAGAATATCACTACCGCCGCGGCGCCGGCGGCCCAGGCGACTGCCATGCCTATCCAGACGTGGTACACAAGCGACGAAAAGATATAACCTGAAAAATACAGTGGCAGCGGCCAAACCACTACGAGTATCAGGGTGAGCGCGATGGCGTACTTGTAGCTGAACCGGGCCGCTCCTTTCAGGAACTTTTCGTCCGTGTCGTGCTCTATCATCGACCGGACCCTGTCGTCGACTACGAGTATCCTCTGCTTCATCACCTCAAAATTGAAATTCTCCGGCCTAAGCAGGCTTCCCGCGATGGACACGAGCGCGCCAACTGATATCGCGGTAACGTTGCCTATCAAAAGAGGCGTGTTCTGGCCTGTGGTGGCGATGGTTATCTCCCCGTACAGCGCGTTTGCGGTGGCAAGCCACGCGCCGATGCCGCACGCAAGGCCGACGATTGCAGCCGCAGTTGCCGCGACCTTGTTTGCTTTTTTCCACACCACCGCTATGGTGATGGGGGCGACTGCCGAGCCTATCAGGATGCCCATTGCCAGATACACGTACTGGAGGCTTGCGCCGATTACTAGGAGCATCGACGCAAGTATGCCCATGCCGATTCCAAAGCAGAGTATCACGAGGCGGGAGACGCGCATCAGCTCCCTGCCGGAAGACGAGGGCTTGGCGTACGTCCTGTATACGTCGTACGTGACAAGCGACGACACGGCGACAAGCTCGGCCGAGCCGGCAGAAGTCACGGCGGTGAAAAGCATCGTGAGCAAGAGTATCGCGCCCACGTCGCCAAGGAGCTGCGACGCTGCCGCCGGCGCCACGAGGCCCATGCCTATCTGCTCCGGGGTGAGCGAGACTCCGACTGCCACTGCACCGAGTCCAAGCGTGGTGGCAAGCGTAAAGGGGATGGCAAACCACGCAAGGCCGCCTATCAAAAAGCCCTTGACGGCGGATCTCGGCCTTGCCGCAATCGCGCGCTGCCAGTACGCCTGGTCCACAAACACGGTGCCGAAATTACCAACAATGTTGATGATGCCAAACACGAGCGCGCCGGCCGACGCCATAGTCAGGTATGCGCCTCCTGCATTTCCCTCCACCGGCTTTAGCGCTGCCGCTGCGGCCAGCTTGTCAAACATGCCGGAAATCCCGCCTACGTGCGGAGTTGCAAAGTAGATTGCAGTCACGAATATCAGGATGACTGCAAATATGAACGCCGTGTTCAGATAGTCGGCAAAAAACGTCGCCTTTAACCCGCCAAAAAGCGTGTAGATTATGACGCCGACTGGTATCAGAAAAGCCGCGACGTAGATGTTGACGCCCGTGAGCGAGTTTACAACGGCCGCGCCCCCGAGGACCAGCATCGCCGTGACTATCGTGTTTGTCATCAATGCAAACGACAAAAAGACCTTGTGCGCGTGCCTCCCAAAGCGGGCGTAGATGACCTCTGGAAAAGTGTGCGACATTGGCACCTTTCTCTTTAGCTCAATGGCAAGTATGGCAAACAGCACTACCTGTATGCTTGCCCCAGCCGCGTACCAGAACGGGCCGCTGATGCCGAATTGATAAGCGACGGTGGACGACTGCAACAGGGTGGCGGCCCACGTCCACGCGGACACCACCGACGAGGCTATCAGGCCCGTCTTGACGTTTCTGCCCGCGGTATAGAACCACTCGAAGGTCTTTCTGGTCCCAAGCCACTTGGTCTCTGCCCTGACAAGCAGCGTGACTACTAGGGCCATCACCAGCCCCACTCCGAGGAGTACAAAATAGCCAATGCCCTCGGAGAGCATCCCCATTTTCTGAAAATGGCGCAAACGAATATTTAAGATTATAAAGGGCTTCTTCACCACAATCTGGCACCTACGCTCAAGAAGGCATAAAATAATTGCCTGCAAAAACCGCCAAATCTGAAAAAATCTATAACCTACTTCCTTCTACCGGAGTGCATATGGTCGACGAGATAGACGAACTTATCCTGTCCGCGCTGAGCAAGAACTCTCTGCAGGACACCCGCGAGACATGGGACTTTCTCCGGGGCCACGGCCACAACCTGACAGAAGAGGAAATAGAGTCGAGGATAACGAAACTGGAGGCAGACGGCGTCATAACAGGCTACACCATCTCGGTCGACATGAAAAAGCTCCGGCGCCGGACGATGAGGGTCGCGCTCGTGACGTTCAAGAC
>DASUXB010000099.1:0-2884 GCA_036378195.1 Nitrososphaera sp. | reverse complement strand
CGAGGGCCAGCGAGTCCTTCAGGACATGCAGTATCCTTCGGTGTACGAGCAGAGCAAGGACCTGAAGGCTTTTGCAGACAGGGTACTTGGGACAAGAGCCGGATTGCTTGCAACAAAAGAACCGGCCCTTAATGGGAGCAGCATCCCTGGCACATAGACAAGTTATTACCTAGAAATTCTAGGTAATCCTGCAGTCATGTTCGACGAGACCCGTTAATATTATATCCGCATTATTAATTTCGTGATAGACAATTTTATCTGCAATTCTGTACCTTCTTCCTTTGTTCTTCTTCTGCCGCTGCCGCCAATGGCCCGCGTACGCCTTGGCAGCACGGCGTCCAAAAACGCAACGATGGCACCGCCATCCTAGTGAACTTGGGCGAGATGAAAAACGATGAAGGTAAACGTGATACACGCCGACTTGAACCCCTGCGGCGGCGCAGAGCAGCTAGCGGTTGCCACGCTGCAGGCGCTGCTTGAAATGGAAACGCAGGTAGACCTGACAGTTGCAAAAGCGCCGGACCTGGCGAGGATCGAAAAGGCGTTTGGTGAAAGGGCCCGGAGGATATTTGACCGTATCAAGGTAAAGCCGCTTGGCCGGCTTCCGGTAGAGCTTGACTGGCAGACGGGCACTCTGGCCTGCCGCCCGGGCGCAGAAGGCGCCATGCGGGAGTACGACTTGGTAGTAAACACTCACGGCGACGTGCTGCCGTATTTCCTGCCGTCTTTTTCAAGCAGGAACTGCATAACCTACTGCCACTTTCCTGTAGTGGCAAGCTATGCGCCGTGCCACAACCTTGACTACCTGCAGGGGCTTGTCGACTTGGGCCTGCTTGACAGGGAGGTCATGGGGATGGCAGACAGCGCTCTGTTCTGGCGCAGCCTTTTGGAATACTATTTGCTCATGCTGAGAAACTCGCTTGTGATCACAAATTCAAGATTCAGCCGCCAGGCAATCATTGACGAGGTAAAGACAGCAGGCGCGCACAGGCCGGCTGTCACCGTGCCGGCCATCATCGCGCCTCCGGTGTGCGTGGACGAGCTGCGTCGGGCAGTGCTTTTTCCGTCGTCAAGGGAAGACCGCGTGCTAGTAGTGTCCAGGATACACCCGTCAAAAAAGCTGGAAAACGCGATAGAGCTTGCCCGCATCCTGAAACGGCGCGGGATAGGCGGAAAGGAGATGGTGATAGCCGGCAACATGCCGGCGGATGACAGTTGCGGCCAAAAGTACCACGAGCAACTGTTGGATGTGGTGGAGGGCTATGGGCTTTCCGGCTATGTCTCCATCAAGCCAAACGTGGAGCTTGGCCAGCTCCAGTCGCTGATGCAAAAATCAAAAGCGTATTTTCACCCAATGCCGGAGGAGCCTTTTGGGATCTCAGTGGTAGAAGCAATGGCCGCCGGCCTCGTGCCGGCAGTGCCGGCCACGGGAGGGCCGACAGAGTTTGTGCCGCAGAAATACCAGTTCCGCTCGCTTGAAGAGGCGGCCGGCATAATCCAGGCGGCGCTGCAGGTCTCAGACAAGGAGCGGCTGGCGATAAGCGACTCGGTCAAGGGATTCTCTCTGTCCGCATACACGAGCCGGTTCTTGCAATTCATAAGCGAGAGACAGCAGCTTGCGCCCGCTACTACTACAGCTACTGCCTCGGCCTCCACTTCTACTGCCGCGGCAGCAGCACAGTACGAGCGGCGAGCAGCGTCCGGCAGGAGGCCCGGTCTGGCTTAACTAACCGGCTCTGCGCACAGTTTTTGTAAGTCTTTAATATTTTCAGGTGCATTAGCTGTTCATGTCAGTCATCCGGGTGACGGAACTTCTCGCAACCTCTCCAACCAGCTGGGAGGACGCGGTCGAAAACGGGCTGGAGCGTGCCACCAAGACCATTCGCAACGTAAAAGGCATCGACGTGCGTGGCTGGAAGGCGGAAGTCCAGAACGAAAAGATAGTGGAGTACAGGGTCCTCCTGAAAGTGGCGTTTGAGGTTGAAGGTGGCCCGGAAGCATAAGCATAATGATGATAATAACAAGAGGCTGTTCCTGCCAAAGTCAATACCGTAAAAAAAGAAGAGATCCGCGCAGCCTAGGCTGCTGTATGGGCTTCTTTCTTTTTGTTGCCGATTTCCTTTGCAAAGCCCACTTTTTGCAGATGCTCCACTACTATATGCTTCTGCATGTCGCCAAGCGACTCAAACTTTTGCTTGCAGACAAAGCACCTGTACTCGCTTTTTCTTGGCAATTCTATTACTCTACTGTAATCTATTGGCATTCCGAACACAAAAGGGTTTTCAACCCGGCAAGTGAGAAATAACTTTTGTATGGGTGACGCAACTGTCCCTCCGATGGACAACCACATCAGCCTGTGGCACTCGTTTTTAGCCAACGCCGGTGCGTTTGCAGAGGCTACCGAGCAGTTCGTGCAAGAGGGCGTGAACCCTGGCGACTACTACACGGCCGTATGGTGCCGCGATGCTTCGTACATTTTGAAGGACTGGTTCCTGTCGGGCCGCTTTGAAGACGTAATGCACGAGCTACTTTTCATCTGGTCGCATCAGGTGGCGGCAGACAGCGAAAAGGTGATTTATGGCAGGGGGTCGCCGGAGATGCAATACTTCCCGCAGGTGGCCAGCCCGGAGGCCCACAAAAAGTTCCGGGGTGCCCTGCCCACCACGATATTCCACGGCTTTTCCGAGGTGTACGGCAAGGACCCTGACATCGACTCGACTGCCCTAATGATCTCCACTACTGCGTGGGTCCTTGACACTTACATAAAGTCAGGGATGACTACTCCGCCTTCTTCTTTTCCGCCGGCGCCCGGAGGAGGGGCGGAACTGAAAATGTCCTCACTGGTCTCGACCCCCTCCATAGTGACGGAATATGTTGTACCCAG
>DASUXB010000098.1:0-6120 GCA_036378195.1 Nitrososphaera sp. | reverse complement strand
CAAGACCATGGAGATGCCCGTGTCGCAGGAGCTCCTAGGCAGGGTGTTTGACGGGCTAGGAAGGCCAAACGACGGCCTCCCAGAGCCAATCGCCGACAAGTTCCTCGACGTCAATGGCGAGCCGATGAACCCTGAACGCAGAGAATACCCAACGTCGTTCATCCAGACCGGCGTGTCGGTTATCGACGGTATGCTCACGCTCGTACGCGGACAAAAGCTGCCGATATTCTCAGGCTCTGGAATGCCACACAACATCCTTGCAGCGCAGATTGCGCGTCAGGCGTCAGTCGTAGGCACCAAGGAAGACTTTGCGGTCGTTTTCGCTGCAATCGGCGTGCAGTACTCGGAGGCACAATACTTTAAGCGCAGCCTCGAAGAGTCGGGCGCACTAAGACGTTCCGTATTGTTCCTGAACCTCGCAGACGATCCGGCAATCGAGCGCATCATCACGCCAAGAGTCGCGCTGACGGTAGCAGAGTACCTCGCGTTTGACCTTGGGATGCACGTGCTTGCGATACTGACGGACATGACCAACTATGCAGAGGCGCTGCGCGAAATTTCCGCGGCAAGGGAAGAAGTGCCCGGCAGAAAGGGCTACCCTGGCTACCTGTACACAGACCTTGCAAACAACTACGAGCGCGCAGGCAGGATAAAGGGCAAGAACGGTTCTGTCACACAGGTGCCGATCCTCTCGATGCCGGCAGACGACATCACGCACCCCATTCCCGACCTTACGGGATACATCACCGAGGGCCAGATAGTGCTTGGACGCGACCTTTTCAGAAAGGGCATCTACCCGCCGGTGAACGTGCTGTCGTCGCTTTCGAGGCTCATGAAGGACGGGGTTGGCGAGGGCAAGACGCGCGCCGACCACCCGGAGGTGGGAAACCAGATGTACGACCTCTACTCTAGGGCTCAGGAAGTGCGTGCGCTGGCAGAAATCGTCGGCCGCGCCGGCCTCACAGGCACTGACCTGAAATATCTAGATGCAGGCGACATGTTCGAGAACCACTTCTTAAAGCAGGCTGCAGACGAGAACAGGAACCTCGACGAGACGCTTGCCAGAGCATGGGAAGTGCTGTCGACGCTCCCAGAGGCAGAGCTGACCAAGATAAAGGAAAAGCACATCAAGGCGTACTACAAGGGCGGCAGCAAGTGACAACATGTCGTCAAGAAGGGTGACTGCAACAAAAATCGAGCTCATCAAGATAAGGCGCTCGATGCAGGTAGCCAAGATGGTGCACAAGATCCTCGACGACAAGCGCGAAGTGCTCCTGAAAAAGATAGACGAGATGATAGAGGAGGCCAACAAG
The DNA here is from genome assembly GCA_036378195.1 of Nitrososphaera sp. Taxonomy (GTDB): domain Archaea; phylum Thermoproteota; class Nitrososphaeria; order Nitrososphaerales; family Nitrososphaeraceae; genus Nitrososphaera. The sequence goes on along the minus strand of DASUXB010000098.1, from coordinate 4,807 downwards.
GCCAGGGAAGACATCTGGTCGCCCCTCGGCGAGATTTATTCCGCAGTCTACAACGCGTATATGACGCTTGGCACCACCACACTGGAATCGATTTCCGACTCGACTCCGAGCGTGATGGAGACCGACGTCAACGTGCGCAGAATAGTCGACGTCAAGATACCGACCCTTACCGTGAAAACGCGCGAGGGAAGCCAGCACCTCTCTTATGGTTTCATTGAAACAAACGCATCGGTCGACAAGGCATCCAAACTGATAAAGAACGTGCTCCCGTCCGTCTGCAAGGCCGCAGAATATGAGAACGCGATATTCAGCCTTGCAAAGGAGCTAGAGCGCACGCAAAAGCTCATCAACGCGCTGGAATACATCATCATCCCGCAGTACCAGGAAGCAGTCTACTTCATCAAGGCGACGCTCGAAGAGCGCGAGCGGGAAGAGTTTGTCAGGATCAAGAAGGTTAAAGTAGTCCTTGACAGGAAAAAGCTGGCAGAGGCAGGGGCGACAACAAGCACATGAGCAATAATAATAACGACATTTCAAGCCACTTTGAAAAGGCCAAGGCGCAGCTAAAGTCCGAGCGCGATTCTCTGGAGCAAAAGATAAAGGAAGACATTGCCCAGAGCAAACGCAAGGCGCTGTCAAAGGTCTAGCAAAACCTCTTTCTTTTCCTACTTGTGTTTTCTTGTACCGTTTTTTGCATGTAAATTTTACATTATTGTTTATAGCACTCACACGTTAGTTATCATTAAATAGGGCTTTTCATGCCAAAGCCCTAATGATGCAACTGAAGGTAAGAGGCGCACTTTCACTTTTGACAATTCTCGCGGCAGTTGTGTTTGCAGGCATTGCGTTTGCAAGCCCGGCTGCCTATGCGCAGGAAGCAGGTGGAGCCGCTGCAGCCACGAGTGGCAACGCGTTCAAGTTCCTCGCTGCGGGTATAGCATTCGGTCTGGCAGCACTTGGTGCTGGCTTTGGTCTTGGCTTTGTGGGCGCGGCAGGTCTTGCGGCCATCAGCGAGAACCCAAAGATGCAGTCCAGCGTGTTCATTATCGTGGGTATGGTCGAGTCAATCGCCATCTACGGTATAGTCATGATGTTCATCATCCTCGGCCAGTAAGAGGAAGAACATCATCAGCTGCAGCCGACACACAAAAGTCGGACACGCGCACGCTCTCTCTTTTTCCTTTCCTTTTTCATTTTCAAACTCCAAACTCATATTTTCTACTATAACATCTGTTGTGTGTATTGCTTGCATCTCAGGGAAAGGATTTTAAAGAGATCGTCTTTTCTTCATGCTGAACTGTATCATGGGGCTAGCCAAGCTGAAAAAGGCAACAATAATCTTGCCGAGGATGGAAACGCAAGCTGCCGTCAGCAAGTTGGCCGAGCTTGAATGGTTCCACCCAATACAGGCTCCTTCTGCTTCCGAGCACATCAACCCGTACTACGACGACCTCCTCCTAAAGGCGCAAAAGCTCTACCAGGACATTGACGAAGTCATCAAGGCGCTCGGCATCCCCGCAGAGACGGGCGTGCTTGCGACAATGTTCAAGGGTGCGCCAAAGGGCAAGACCGACTACCAGGTCGACAACATCCAGGGTTTTATCGCCGACCTTGAGGACAGGGCCGCAAAAGAGCTGGAGGGCGCGCGCAAGATAATCGGCGAGCGCAGCATAGCGCAAAAGTCGCTTGAAGAATATTCAAACCTGAAGGCGCTCACCGAGAACGCGGCAAGCCTCAGCATGGACCTGGCGCGCCTTGGCACCCTTTCAAAATTCTACGCCGGCATCTATGTCATCGATTCTACCGACGAGGCCGAGATAAGAAAGAGCCTTGAAGACCTTGCAGTATACTCTACGAACTTGGGAGAGAAAAAGACGGCGCTCACCATAGTCGGCTCTGCAGAGGACTCGGAAAGGATTGCAAAGGTGATGCGCAGCTTTGGCATCAACCCGCTCCAGATACCGGCAAACATGCCCCAGAACCCCAACGTGGCTTTTTCTGAAGCCAGCGCCAAGGTCAAGGAGCTCGAAACCAAGGTAGAGCAGCTGGACAAAGAGATTGTAAAATTAAAAGCATCCATAGTCACAAAGGCACTTTCGCTGCGCGAGGCCGCCGGCGTGGCAAAGGATGTTCTTGAAACGACGAGAAAGCCGGGCGGGACGAAAAACTTTGCTATAATAGAGGGCTACATCCCGGCAGATATGGAAAGCAAGTTCAAGAAACTGGCCGGAAGCGACTATGTCTCTGTCGTCGAGGACACGGGCGTGACCATCGACCTCCAAGATGCCGGCAAGCCCACGATGCCGACCCTCCTTTACAACAAGGGATATTCCAAGAACTTTGAAGTAGTCACCGAGACGCAGGGCCTGCCGAGGTACGGCGAGACCGATCCTACAAAAATAATCTCCTTTGTCTGGCCGGTGTTTTACGGCCTGATGTTTGCGGACTTTGGGCACGGCATCCTGCTCTTTGGCCTCGGCATGTTGTTCCGGATACGCGGAAACGGCCGGCTAAAGATGTGGGGCACGCTGGTGGCGGCAAGCGGCCTTGCGGCGGCCGTCGGCGGCCTTGGTACGGGCGAGATGTTTGGGTTCCATTTCGCCAAGCTTGCAGTGCTTTCCGGCCTTGCCAACGCACTCCCGTTCATCGGCCTGCTGTCCGTGGCAGAACTGACGTTTGAACAAGTGGTAAAGATACTTTCCATATCAATAGCCATCGGCATAGCGCACCTGCTGATGGCGTTCATCCTCCGCCTCAGGGCGGACTGGCGCCTCGGCCACAAGCTGATGGTATACACGCACGACATACCTGCCATAATCCAGTACCTTGCGGTGGTCTCGCTCATACTGACTGCCATCGGCGCCCAGTACGACATCATCGGCATGTTCCTGTCAAACAAGACGTACGGGCCGATCCCCTGGATAAGCGATGTCTTTCCGTGGGTGACGGTAGGCATGGTGGCAAGGGCAGCGCCCCCAATCATCTTTGCCTGCATCGCAATCACAATCATAGGCGGCATGAAGGAGGAAAAGCACCTGAAGGCGGAGGGCAAAGAGTCGCCGCACGGTGGCATGGTCGGCATCGTAGTCGAGACCGTGATGGTAAGGACTATAGAGATGCTCGCCAACACAATCTCGTACTCCCGGCTTGGCATCATGCTCCTCGTGCACTCGGCGCTCCTTGTCACCGTGAACAACTCGTTTGAGCACGGAGGCGGGCTTGCGATCCTTATCGGTGGCAACATCGGCATCATGATGATTGAGGGTCTGATAGTCTACATCCAGACCATCAGGCTTCACCTGTACGAATGGTTCCCGAAATGGTACAAGTCGGACGGAGTCACCTTCAAGAAACTCGTGCCGAACATGCTCTACACCAACCTGGTGTGGAAGGAAGAAGACGGCAAGAAGAAGCAATAAGCATTTCTTCTTTGCCTTTTTCGCCTGTGCATGTTAGAGCCTTATTTTTTCTTCAAACGGGTGCCAGAGCTGCAGAGCGTGTATGCCGCTTGGCGACGGGTTTTACCGGACAGACGAGCAGGGAATCAAGATAACTCCCTACAGCTAATGATGATGACATGATGATTTTACGAATATGCCGCGGTCTTTGCTGCGCAAAAAGCAAAAGAGATGTGTGTGTGCGCCCCGCGCTATTATACCGGGACTGAAAAGATGGAAATGACTACTACTATACTATTTACTGCAAGGTAGTCTTGGCCAAGCTGGCCATTATCTTGTCGACGGGTATCTTTTGCTCGACGCCTGCTGCGATTGCCGCAAGGTTGCGTATCTCTAGCATCATCAGCTTCAATGTAGCAAGCATGTTGCCGAGCGTGAATACCGTCCTGTACGACGCCGCTATTCTCCTGACAGAGACTCGCTCAAACCCTTCCTCAAGCTGCATAATCGCGTCAATGTCGTTTTCGGCGCTCTTGGGTATCAGGTCGCGGTACGAGGTGTTTGACAGCTCGCCGATTGCCTCCTGCACCTTTTCCACGTTTATCATCTTCTGGAGCGTTTCTCTGCCCATCTTTGTCGTGGTGGTAGCAATGAGGTCGCTTGTCTCTTGTGCCGGCAGGCCCCAGTACTTGGCCCTCAGGACCGCAAGCACGTTGTAGGCGTCGATATCTATTGACACTAGCTTTTGCACGTCCTGCAACGGCGACTCGCCAAACATGGACTTGTCAAGCGACTTGTAGAACGCGTGGTCGAGAAAAGTGTCAAACGCCCTGACATCGCCCTTCTCCTTGTAGACTGCCGCTGCTTTTCTTGCATCCTCGCCAAACTCGCTTCCCTGCAATGACGCGACGGCCTCGTCAAAGTCTTTTGCGACAAGCGCCTTGACCACGAGGTCGCGCCTGCCGACGAGCTCTTCTGCCCTCAAGTTGATTTTAGGAAGCAACTCTTCGTACGTCCTGCCAAGGGCCTTGCCCTTTAGGATAATCTTCAGGTTCCAAGTGATGTATTTAACGAAATACGCGTTGAGCACTCCTGCGCCGCCCGACAGCGTGACCATCTTGGCGTGCGTGTTTACAAGGTGCTCGCGCAGCGCGCCTTCCACCTTTTCCGCGGTGTACGGCTTGGTCAGTTTTGCAAGCGCATCGAGGTAGATAGTGTTCTTCATCCTCGTCACGAGCTCCTCGATGTCCCTCGATTCTGCAAGGGTCTGGAGCTCAGTCCTTGAAAGCATCTTGCCCCTCATGCTGTGGGCAAGAACGGTGCCAAAGATCTTGCTTGGAATGCTGACCTTGTTAGCCATGCGCAGCCCTCAATGCTTCCAGCGCTTTATAAAAATCATTAGGTTGCGG
>DASUXB010000097.1:0-6570 GCA_036378195.1 Nitrososphaera sp. | reverse complement strand
TTTGAAATGTTCTTTTCCGCCTCGCCCAGCCACTTGCTCATCATAGACGCCGCATCGACGTTGATGAAGTAGCCGTCGATTTCTGCCGCGGCTGCGGCCGCAAGCAGCGTCTTGCCGCATCCCGGCGGCCCGTACAGCAGTATTCCGCGTGGCCACCCAAGCGGGAACAGGTCTGGCCTCTTCATCGGGTAAACGATGGACTCTCGGATCGCGCGTTTTGCGTCGTCAAGTCCTATGACCTCGTCCCAGCTCACCTTGGGCTTGTCCTTCATGACGAGGTCGTCAAAGTCTGCCTTTAGCGTCTCTACGTTGCCGGACTTGCCGCCGCCAGAAGAAGACGCGGCACCGCCCTTGCCGTTGCCGTTTGCCGGCTCTGTCCTGTTGTCCTCAATCGGGGTCGGCCTGTCGTCGTCAAGTCCGTGGGACATCTGGAGTGCCTTTATCCGGTTCTGGTACGCGTTTGCCCGTTCCATGTAGACCTTGTTCAACTTGTAATCCGGGTAGATCTGTACGAGCTTGACGAGTGCCTCAATTGCCCTCTGGTATGACTGGATAGCCATGCCTCTTGAGCCCTGGGAGTCAAGCCTGATCGCCTCGGCTGCATACTTGCTAGCGCTATTTTCAAGTTCTTGGGGTGCGAGACTCATAATTGCAGTTCCAGATGAAAATTGGTTAGCAATTTGAATTACCTAGGTGTAAATCTATCTTTGCTTGCAGTGTGAAAAGTTTACACCACAGTTCTCTATGCCAGCTGCTCGGCCTCGGCTTCCTGCTGACTCGGGACCGCAGGCTGTTGCGCCTTGACAACTGCTGGAGCTTCTTTTAGCTCTACAGCTGAAGGAGGCTGCTGCTGTTGTTGTTGTAGCAATACAGCCGGCGCCTGCGCAATCGCGGCCGTCGCCTCTGCCAAGATGCGGTTCTGCATGTCTATCTGCGCCGGCTCGGGGTCTGGCGTGTACAGGCCGCCAGAAATCTTTGATATTGCGTCGTGCATCTCGGCAAGCGCCTTTTCGGCCAGTGGGACCAAGTGCTCCATGTCGCCCTTTACCGCGCTCACCGACTCGGCGGCGCCGTTGATTATCATGACAAACTCTTCCAAAAAGCGCGCGGCCTCCATCTTGCCGGACAGTTCATTGAGGATGAGTTCGCCGTTTTTTACAAGTTCAAGGACGCGGGCAAGCTCCTGGTACTCATCGCTGTTGTTTCCCTGCGACTTTAAGACAAAACTGGCCCTTGACTCTATCCTGCCTCGCAGCATGCCCATTGCGTAGGCGTTGCGCTCCAGGCTTGCGAGGGCGACTGCGGCCCTTTCCCTAAGGGTAGAGTCCTTGCGAAACAGCAAATTGTCTACAAATTTTGATAAAAGGCGACGAAAAGGCAAAGGGTCAAAAGATGTTGGGCGTTGTGTTCGCCCGGGGTGACCGGGGCCGCCCAGCTGACGACAGCCACGAAGTCAGCTAGGCAACCTTGGGTACCATCGGAAGGTCCGGGATTCCGGGCAGTTCCTCCTTCATCTTGTGTTCTACCGCGCTTGATGCCTCGTCTACGAGCCTTACCGCCTCCTCGTTTGCAGTCTCAAAGTTGATGGTGTAGCCTCCCACCTGGCCGGCGTCCACCAGTATCCCGCTCAAAAGTTCCGAGATTATGCCCAGCTCCTCCTCCATCTCTGGCACAAAGGGCACGAGCGACGACCTCACGTTCTTTACGACGGCCATCGCAGGGCTCAGGACTATGACTAGGTCGCCAAAGTCCGACACGGACGCAAGCCGGCCGTGGATTTTTTCGAGCGCCACCTTGGCTATCGAAACGACGCGGCTTACCTGCCTTGCCTTTGCCAGCTCGGCCGAGAGCACGGTCGAGTACTGGGCGTTGCTCTCCTTTATCGAGGCCATGAGCTTGCGGAACGTCTCGTCGTCCCGCGTCTTCATGGATGACTGGAGGGCGTCAAGCTGGGCTATCTGGTTCTCCATCCTCTTCTGCACTGCCTCAAGCCGCGGCCTCAGGGGGCCTCCCGGCTTGGGCGAAACAGTTGATGAATCGTCGGTAGAAGTAGTGACTACTGATTCTGACTTGACCCACTTTGACATCGTCATTTTGCAACGGCTTTGCTTCCGGGGCCGGCGATAAGACGCCCGGTGTGCCGGAAAGTTTTGTCACCGCGGTGACGCGCTTGCGCGGTAACAGCTTGGCATTTTTTTGACTTTTGACGCAATATGTTTGACCCACCGTTTTACCTTGGCGCTGTACAAGTCTATGCCGGATGCAGCACCCTTATCATCATCATGATCATGATACTTCTCCAGCCTCAGGCGACCTGCCGGCCAGCCTCGAAGAGTTTGGCCTGTCAAAATATGAAGCGCGCGCCTACCTCACGATGATAGGCAAGGGCTCGCTTGCCGCAAGCGACCTTGCGTACTATGCCAACCTTCCAAGGACCAAGGTGTACCAGACCGTGAAAAAGCTGGAGAAAAAGAGGCTGGCAGTAGTGTCGAGGCAAAAGCCACTCATATGCAGCGCGATACCGCCTGAGGAGGCGTTTGGCGAGATAGTGAATCTGCACGAGCGCAGAGTGAGAAACATGCGCAAGATAGTCGAACGTTTACAAAAGTTGAGCGACGAGGGGCAGAGGCCCAAGGGCTCGGAAGAAAGGAGGTACTTTATCCTCGATCCCGATTCTGCGTTATCAAAGATTTCTAGCCTGGCAGCAAACGCAAGGTCGTCGATAACTGCGACCTTGGACCCGTGGGGCCTGCGTCTGCTTGCGCAGTGCCGGGGGCAGCTGATAAAGGCGGCGACAAACGGCGCGCGGATTCGCTTTATGGTTGGCGCGCAGTGCCTGGGAAGCGAGAGCCTGTCGTCATTGCCGGACGGGATTGAACTGCGCATCTCTGACGTTTCGTCAAACTTGGTGATAATAGACATGACCCACATGGTCTCGGTCGACTCTAGCAACGGCAAGGCCGCGCTCTTTGCCTCCCTCGACGCGTACGGCGCGCTGCAGGCCAAGAACTTTGAGGAAAGCTGGGCAAGGGCAGGCGAGGCCAAGCACGCGCTGGAGGCCCAGCCGGCGCTTGCCGCAAAGGCGATAGAGCTTGCAAGGGTGGTGGAAAACGGCCTTGCCGCGCACATGCTCGAATACGCCTTGAACAACGAGGACCCCGCCGGCGAGCTGTTGGAAGTCATGGAGCGAAAATACGGCCTAAAGGTGGGGACGATGAGCGCGCCGGAGATGCTCGACCTTGTCGATTCCGCGCTAAAGATAAGCTGCCTCGGCGGGCTAAGGCACGAGAGGAGCAACAACATTGTCAGCCTCCAGTCCAAGGCGGAGGGCAAGCACGTCCTGCCCTGGGCAGTGGTGCTGGCATCCTACTTCAAGCGCGCAGGCAACGAGCCGCGGATAATGCAGAGCAAGCAGAGCCCGCAGCTGGTGCACGTCAGGCTGGCAAGGCCGATATAATAGCGCATAAATAGCAAAAGCGCCAACTGCTTTCTGTGCAAGCAAGGTTTGCAATAGCCGTCGGCGCCGCTATTGCTGCTGGAGCGATAGCTTTTGTGGTCCTGTACTTTACGCCGGCGCTCAGGATAGTCGAGGGCGCTCCCACCGTATCTGCAGTCGCGGGGGCCGGCCTGCCGGGGTACAACCATACGGTCGTGACGATTTCAGGCGTCCGCATTCTTGCAGACATTGCAGAAACGCAAGACAAGAAGGAAAAGGGTCTCGATGTCAGAAACAACATGACAGAGACAGAAGGCATGTTGTTCCCGTTTGACACCGACTATCCCCACCCGTTCTGGATGAACGGCATGAAGTTTCCAATCGACATCATCTGGCTCGACAGCAACAAAACAGTAGTGCACATCGAGCATTCGCTGCCTCCGTGCCCGAACCAGTTTGATTGTCCCAACCACCAGCCCGACAAGAATGCCCGGTACGTGCTTGAAACAGTAGCGGGGTTCTCGGAGCGCCACGGCGTGAAGGAAGGGACGCAGGCGCAGTTTGACCTGAACTAAAGATATAAACGGGTCGCGCCCTCCGCCTCTCTCGTACACACACATGGAATTTAATTCTCGTTTTGACGCCAAGGCGATTGAAAACGAGGTTCGCAGTTATCTCGATAATCTCGACCTGAGGGCCATGCTGGAAAACGAGCTTGCCGGCAGGCCCCTTATCGGCTACATAGAAGGCCCGCCCACGATGAACGGCGAGCCGCACGCGGGGCACCTGCGCGGGCGGGTCATCAAGGATTTGTGGTATCGCTTTAACACGCTGCGCAAGAGCAAGGTGATATTCCGCGCAGGGTGGGACACGCAGGGCCTGCCTGTTGAACTGGCGGCGGAAAAGGAGCTAGGGCTGACTGGCAGCAAGGCCGAAAACGTCAGCAAGGTTGGAATCGAAAAGATAGTAGAGACCTGCAAGAAACTAATCCACACGTACAACGAAAAATGGCGAGCGATGGACGCGCTGCTCGGCATGTCGTTCAACTATGAAAAGGCGTACTGGACGTACAGGGACGAGTACATAGAGCGCGAATGGCAGTTTCTGAGAAAAGCGTGGGAGACCGGCGTCCTGAAAGAGTGGTTCAGGGTGGTCGCGTACTGCCCGTCGTGTCAGACCTCGCTTTCAAACGCCGAGGTGAACCAGGGCTACGAGACCGTGGAGGACCCGTCGTTCTACTATAAGGTGAAACTTGCCGACGAGGACGCTTTTCTCATCGTATGGACGACGATGCCCTTTACAATAGTCACCGACGAGATGGTGGGCGCAAACCCCAAGGCGGACTACTCGTACGTATGGATCGCAAAGGACACGAACGAGGGAGGCGAGCGATGGGTCGTCGGCTCGGACAGGCTTGCAGAACTGATGAAGGAATTGCGCATCGAAGACTACAAGGTCGAAAAGACGGTCAAGGGAAGCGAGCTTGACGGCAGGCACTATGTGCATCCACTGTTGGACATGATACCCGGCCTTGCCGGGCTTGCCAAAACTGGCTCGATACACTTTGTCGTCGCAGAGGACTATGTCGACACTGCGACCGGCAGCGGCCTCGTGCACCTGTCGCCGGCAAACGGCGAGGAGGACTTTGACATTGCAAACAGGCGCAACGTCCCGATATTCGTCCCGATTGATGATAGAGTGGTGTTCACGGAAAAGGCCGGCGCGTTCAGTGGCATGTTTGTCCGCGACGCCGACATGAAGGTGTTTGAAGCAATGAAGGCAAGGGGCGCGTCCGTGAAAATGGGCAAATTGAAGCACCAGTACCCCACGTGCTGGCGCTCGCACCACAAGGTGGTGTGGCTTGCAAGGCGCGAGTATTTCTACATCCTGAGCAACCTTGGCGACAAGCCTTTGGAAGCCGCACAAAAGGTTGATTACTTTTTCGAGCAGCCAAAGAACAGGTTCGTAGAGATTATCCGCGAGCAGCATCCCTGGTGCATATCCCGCGAAAGGGTATGGGGGACGCCACTGCCGATATGGTCGTGCGGCAAGTGCGGCCACAAGGAACCCCTGTTTTCAAGGGAAGAGATCGTGAAAAAGGCCGAAGAGCTGCCGGATGGAGCCGAGTTTGAGCTGCACCGGCCGTGGATAGACAGAATAAAGATAAAGTGCGGAAAATGCGGCGCCGAGATGCAGCGCGAGCCGTTCGTGCTCGACACGTGGCACAATTCCGGCGCGGCTCCGTACGCGTCGTTGACCGACGAGGAGTACAAGGACCTGATACCGGCGGCGTTTCTGACGGAAGGCATCGACCAGACGAGGGGATGGGCGTACACGCTCCTCATGGAAAACGTCATCATGAACAGCGCGGCTCCGTACCGCTCGTTCCTGTTCCAGGGCCACGTGCTTGACGAAAAGGGCAACAAGATGAGCAAGAGCCTTGGAAACGTCATCGAAGCGCGGAAACTATTGTCGGAAAACCCTGTCGATCTTATCAGGCTGTACTTCATGTGGAAGTCGTCGCCGATAGAGGCGCTGAATTTCAGCCTCGACGAGATGAAGACTAGGACTTACCAGATACTGAGCACGCTCCACAACCTGCACGTCTACTTCCGTCAGAACAGCGAGTTTGACCATTTCGACAGGGAAAAGCACACGGTTGAATGGGCGCTTGAAAACGGCCTGCTTGCGCCGACAGAGGTATGGCTCCTTTCAAAGATGCAAGGATTGATAACAGAGGTCACGAGCGCGTTTGAACGCTGCAGGTTCCACGAGGGGGCAAAGGCGATAGACGAGTTCATCATCAACCACCTGAGCCAGACCTATGTTCCACTAACGAGAAACGTCATCTGGGACGACAGCGCCGAGAACCTGGACAAGCGCCTTGCCGTGTACGCGACCCTGAGCCACGTGCTCTTGCAGATAGACATCATGCTGCACCCGCTGTCGCCGTTCATCAGCGACTATATGTACCTCACGTGCTTGGTTGGCAGGAAAAAGAGCGTGCTTCTTGAAACGTGGCCGGTGCGCGACGAGCGGCTGGCAAACGCCAAGGTGGAGGGCGCCTTTGACATGATAAAGGAAGTCGTGTCGCTTGCAAACGCGGCGAGAAACCTTGCAGGGTTGAAGAGGCG
>DASUXB010000096.1:0-19019 GCA_036378195.1 Nitrososphaera sp. | reverse complement strand
ACGTTTGCAAAGTCGCCGTCGTTTGTGATGTAGCCGTTTTTTGTGGATATGAAAATCTGGTCACGCGATATTTTGCCCTCGCTTGCAAGGCGCAGGAGCGCCCGGCCGATGCTTTTCTCCGACTTCATGGCACGGTAGTTTATCGCGGTATCGATGACGTTTATCGCACCCGAAGCGACAGAATCGTGCACAGCGTTTTCAACAGCAATATCGTCCTCCTTTGTCAGGCCGCCGAGGTACGTGCCCATCCCGATGCTTGACAGGTGCAGGCCAGAAAACTCGCGGAAATGCGCTGCCGGCAGGCCCTTTGATACGCCATAGTTTGCGTATTTTTTCGTCCCTTCCGGCGTGGCGTGACCTTCTATAACCTTAAAGTCAGACGACACGCACTTGTTTCTCATTGCGGCAATAATAAATGTGCTCCCTTCAGGGGAGCAACCCTTATCTTCGCAATCGAGCTAATACAAAACGTGGCGCTGGACCCAAACGTGCTGAACCCGTACGTGCTTTTGGACCCGGCAGTCGCGCCGGTCGCCATCGCCGTATTCACTGCCGCATCCATTGCGCTTTCGCTCGTCATATCTCGATACTTTTTCCGCTCGTACAGGTTTGCAGGGTTTGGGTACCTGCTCGGCCTGCCGGCGGGATTCGTGTTTCTCGCTGCATCGTTTGCGTTTGAGCAGGCAGGCTTTGCCTACAGCGCAGATCCTATCCTGTACCCTGCGTTTTTCTGGCTGCAGCTGGCGCTCCAGTCGGAAGCCCTTGCGCTCATTGCCATTTCGTACTACTTCAAGAACGCCGGCGAACAGGGTAGCCACCACAGGTTCGGCATAAAGGACGCAGGCATGATACTGCTCCCGCTTGTCATGGTGGCGGTGCCGTTTCTGCTTCCAACATCAGAGATTGCAAGCAAGCCCTACTTTAACTACGCCAAGCTTGCGGATTTCAGCCTCTACATGCGCGTGTTCAACATGGCCGTGCTTGCGTACATATTCACAAACACTGTGTCGTCTCTTGTAAAGTCCGGCATGGCCAAGATGCTGTACGTGCCTGCCGCGTTTGCACTTTTGTGGCTAGAGCAGTATTCGCTGGTGATGGCGTATTTTGACAACAGCGTCTTTGCGTTTTCCGGCTCGATAATCGCAAGGATAGGGGGGCTTGCGCTCTTTGCTTATGTCATGCACAGCGCGACTTCAAGGAGGAGGATGGAGATTGAGGCAAGAAAAGCGGCATAAGTTGCAACTGTTCTACGAGATCCTCTGCGCCATCGAGGACGACGTGGCGCACAACGAGGTCGCTAGGCCGACCCACGTGCAGCACTCGACGCGGCTTTCGTACGACAAGATGATGAACCATTTTTCCGAACTTGAGGAAAAGGGCATGATCCACAGAGTGAGCGGCCTAGTCGCGATCACTGCAAAGGGGAAAAAATTCGTCGAGCAGTACGACGAATTGACGCGGCTCATAGAAAGCGCCGGCCTCTAGAACAAGAGGCTGACTGCAAGCACAAAGCCGGTTATGCGAGAGTACGTCACGGCAGAAGACATGGCCGGCACGAACTCTTGCGCGCTAGCAGGGTTTTTCCTAATTGCAGCAATTGCCTTGACTGCAAACGGCAATGACACGAAACTTGCAAGGGAACAGACCTTTGTAAACCCAAGGAAAATGCCTGCGACTATCAGGGCATACGCCGCTATTATGAAAAACGGAAATGCAGAGGCCGCCTTTTTCTTGCCCATCAGTATGACAAGTGTCCTTCTTCCCTTTGACCTGTCGGCGTCGTGGTCTGGAAAAGAGTTGACGAAAAGGACAGTCGCCGACAAGAGGCCGGCAATCACGCCGACAAAAATCGCGGCAGGGTCGATTAGTGCAGTCTGCACAAAGAACGTGCCCAGCACTATCATGGCGCCCTTTATCGCCACAAACAGCTCGCCAAGGCCCGAGTTGACAATTGAAGTCGAGTAAAAGTAAATGGCAACAACCGCAAAGCCGAGTATGACTGCGATTGTCACGCCGCGTATTGCGACAAAATACGCGCCGACTGCGCCCCCCAACACAAGGAACATTATGCCGGCAGCATAGACCGCCTTTGGGGCGAGTATGTTTTCAGGTAGCACGCCGGTGCCGCCGGAGAATTTCGTCCTAGTCGTCGCCGAGTCGATTCCGCGCTTGTGGTCCCAGTAGTCGTTGAGTAGGTCGACGCTTGCGTGCAGGCACACGACGCCGGCGTACGTCAGGCCGGCGTACAGCGGGTTTATGGTCCCAAACTTCCAATAGGCAATCGCAAGGCCGTTTGACACGGCAATGACCGACGCAAGCAGGAACCTGATGCGTATGGCCCGAAGCCAGCTGGAAAGCAATGTTAACTACAGGTTAGAGCGGACGCGGCGCCTTCTATGTCTTTTGAAAAGGTTCATTAATGATAGTCTTGCAAGCATTTCCGATGGCAGAGGCATACATTCTCATCAATTGCGAACTTGGTTCTGAAGACAACGTTATCAAGGAACTGAAGGCAATATCGGGCGTCTCGGAAGTAAAGGGCGTCTTTGGGGTCTATGACATTATCGCCAGAGTGAACGCGTCCAACGACGAAGAGCTGAAAAAGGCCGTCAGCAAGATCCGCGGTCACCACGGCATCAAGTCGAGCCTCACCATGATGGTAATAGAAGGACAGGGCAATTAGGTAGGCAGCACTCCCTCCCCCCACCGTGCTCTACTTCTTTTAAGCACGTTTCAATAAGCATCTGTTGCCTGTAGAACGTTGCCAACTCTTTTCCCAATCCCCCGATTGGAGTTCTACAGGCTACCCCCGATTTATGGCTCTATTACGCCGGTAGTTTCAAGCGGCTTGCGGCCCATGAACCCTTCGTCCTTGCCGTGCCAGAATTTTATCTCGTCTTCGCCGGCCTTCCAGCAGAGCCACACTTCTTCGTCAAAGCGCTTTGAAGGAAAGTCGAGCAGCCCCTCGTCCACGCTCTTTAGCATCACGCCTGTTGCCTCCAGCGCCTCGATGGCCTTGTAGAGGTTCGTGACGGTGGTGTTCAGCTCCTGCTTTTTTTTCATAAAATGCTCAAAATCGCTGCCCGAATCGACTATTACCTGGAGCTCTTGCTGCAGAACCATCACCCGGTTTTTCTGCACGACGATGCCAGAGAACATGCGCTTTACTTCCGGCAATGCCTTGTTAGCCGTCTGGGGCGTATAGAGCGTAAACATCTCTCTCTCGTGTTTGAGAGCAGCCAGCATTAATTTATGCCTAGCGCAGTCGTCAGCAGCAGAGCAGTCAGACGCCGTACGTGGCGTGGCTGCCGTCGCCGTCGCCTTCGACCTTGACAGATGCCGCGTCCTTTTCCTTTGCCCTTGCGACAAACGGCTTGGCGGTGATGGGTGCCATTATCGTAGTCGCAAAGCCTATGGCGATTGCCACGGAAAACAAAGTAATGTCAATGATGCCAGCGGCAAAGCCTATAGAGGCTATAACGAGTTCCACCATGCCCCTGCCGTTCATCAGAAAGCCGATTGCGATGCTCGTGTCTTTAGGGAACCGCACGAGCCTTGCGCCGACATAGCTCCCGCCTATCTTGGCGGCTACTGCGACTGCAAGGAGCGCCAGAAAGAGAGGTATCGCGTTTGCAAGCGACTTTAGGTTGATGTCGATGCCGATGATTGCAAAAAAGATGGGTGCAAAAAACCCAAATGTGATGGCAGAAATGATGCCGTACACCCTGTCAAAGTTCTGCCTGCCAATTATCTCCTTGTAGATGATGAGGCCGGAAAAGAATGTGCCTATTACAAAGTGCAGGCCGATGTCCTGCGCGATGAGAGACACTGCTATTGTGGTTATCAAGAGTATGCCAAACGCCGCCTCCTTTGTCTGCAGCTTTTTAAAGTAGGGCTCAACTCGGGCAGGAAGCCAGTGGCTGGTTCCGCGTAAAAGCAGGTCGAACAGGAATATCCCCGCAAGGAACGCGGCTATCTTTGCTCCCGACCACGCAATGGCCCCGATGTCTATGGCCTGCTGTCCTGCTGCCGACGCGCCTTCGGCGCTTATCTGAAGGACGATAGAGAGCACGACAAGCGACAGTATGTCGTTTACGACCGCCGCGGTTATCACGATGTTGCCAAGCCTGCTTCTCAGTATTCCAAACTGCATCAGGACTATGGCGCTCACAGGCACTGCGGTTATTGAAAGCAAGAGGCCCATAAAGAGCGACTGGGCAAGCCCAAGGCCAAACGCCTGTGCCACCACGGTTCCTGAAACGAGTGGTATGAAAAACGCGATGAGAGAGATGACTATTGCGTACTTGCCTGCCTTTCTTATCTCCTTTGGGTCCATCTCCAGCCCGGCAAGCAGCATCAGGAAAAACACTGCCAAGTCGGATAGGACGTCAAGGCTTGGGCCGTGCTGCACTATTCCAAGGACGGAGGGCCCTATCAGCACGCCGGCAAGAATCTCTCCTATGAGCGGCGGCTGCTTTATGCGCTGGAACAACTCTCCAAGCACCCTCGCCGCTACGAGTATGACTATTACGCTGACAAAGAGCTCTTCCGCGGCCACGGCTTTTTCTTTTCCGCGCTAGGGTGAGATAACTCTTCTGGACTCACATTACGCTGTAATTGCTGCTCTGCACCTGCGGTTTTTTGGGCAGGCTGTTGCCAAAATCCACCGACAGTTTCTCGTTTTCAACGTCGACTGTCACGGAAAACCTGTGTGGCTTGCCTTCTGAATAAAGCGCGCTAGAAAACTCCATCTTGCCGGAGCCAGCCTTTAGCGAGTCGGGAATCTGCGGGTTGATGCTGACCGTGTTGGAAATCGCATCGACCTTCATGCCAAGGGCCATGTCGAGAAACGCCCTGACGTACATGCCGGCGGACCAAGCCTGCAGTATGCACGAGTTGAACGGCTCCGGCCTGTCGCCCCTGTACGTCTCGGCAAACATGCCGTTTTCCTCAAGTATCCTGTCGGCCATTATCCGGACGTAGCGGTGCGCCTGCTCCCTGCGTTCGAGGAGCAGTTCAGAAAGCGCCATCCACCCTGTCACAAGGGGCCACACCGCGCCGTCGTGGTAGAGCGTGGGCTGGTACTTCAGGTCTATGCTTGAAAGCGTCCTGACGCCCCACGGGGTGGTGATGTCGTCCTTTTCAAGCCTTTCCACTACCAGCCTTGCCCTCTCTTCCTCCGCCACGCCGGCAAGGACAAGCACCAGCGCGTTTGGCCTTATGCTTGCGTCCTTGGTCCAGTCCTTTCTTATCGTGTCAAAGTAAAAGCCGGCGTCCGGCCTCCAGTACTCCTCGTTTATCTTTGCCTTTAGTTCTGCCGCCCTTTTTGACCACCTCCCCTCGCTTTCATAGTCGCCGGCAAGACGCGCAAGGTCGCTTCCCACCACGAGGCTCTCGTAAAAGAGTCCCTGCACGTCGTTTGCGCTCTTGCGCCTGTCGATGTGGTCCATCCAGGTAGAGTCCTGTATGGGAAGCTTCATGGCGGTGCCGGAAAAGCCGTGCTCGACAAAGCCGTCGTGGTCGAGGTCCTTGTGCAGGCCCCAGTCGACAAGGTCTACTATTTGCCTCCAGCGCCTCTTCAGGTACGCAAGGTCGCCGGTGGCAAGCACGTACTCCCGGATGGCCCAGGGAAAGAGGAAGGTTGAGTCGGCCGAGCCGTAGGTGGTAGAGTGCAGAAAAGCCTTGCCGCTAATTATCATTGGAAGCTCGCCCCTCGTGACTCCCGGCACGTTTCTTGCTTGGTGTGAGAGAAAGTTGTCGATTGCAGCCCTGGCAAAGGAATGGTCGCCGATTGCAAGGTATCCCCGGAGCGACCAGCCGGTGTCCCGGGCCCAGTAGTTTGGAAAGCGCGGCAGGCCGGCACATATGCCCTCGCCGAGCCCGTCGTACTCTCCCTTTAGATACTGCAGCGACGCCTTGGCCTTCTCGTATGCGCCCAAAAGGCGCGCCATGTCGCTTGCCTGTTTTTGCCCGGACTGCCTTGAAACCACCACGGTAGACGACGCATAGTCCCGGAATGATTGTTCAGTTTCCTGCAATAGCTCTTGGTAGTGGTGGCGCATATGCAAGAATTCAGCTAGTGAACTCCTTGCACTTGTAAAGCTGCCTGTACCTACAAGTGCGACCTGTATCGGTTCCTTGTCGCCGACCTCGACATCATAGGATAATTCAATGTCGTTGTCAAACGAGTTGACGAGTCTGTTACACGGCGCAAGCCTTTTTGGCGCTATGCCGATCGTGCCAAAGTACTGCGCCGCCTTCTGATGAGCCGTCCTGATGTGCAGGCACTGATTCTTGGCGTCAAAGCGAGTGACATTGCTCTGTGAGACTGCCGCAAGTCCGTAGCTTGTGATGTTGCCGTCGATGATGAAGTGGATTCGCAGCTTGCGCTTTTTGTGACTGCCGTTTGAAAGGTTGCTGCCGCTGCTCATGCGCATCTCCATTGCAATGACAAAGCCCCTGCTTTCCGGCGGCACGAACAGCTTGCGCTGGACCTCGAGGCCACCCATCTCGTGCCGGGTGGTAAGCACGCCGTTTTCGTGCCTTGACCACACCACAAAGTTGGGCAGGCGCTTTCTCACGCCGTCATCCATGCTTATCTCGACTATTACCCTGCCAAAGACGCGGGCGGGAGGGACGTATAGCCCGCCGTTGTCGTACTTTACTCCCATCCATTCCCAGGGGGCCGAAAGTGAGCCGTTTGACGAGCAGAGTATGTACGCCCTCTTGCCAGAAAGCGCAAGCGGCGTAGAAAAATTGCGAAAGACCGAGTCAGAGACTGCTACAAGGTCGACCGACAAGTCCGACGGGAGCACTATTCGCTCTTTCTGCCGGCCAGCAGTGTCGGAAAAAGTGAACGGGATGGCTATTAATTCAAACCCTTCCATCTTGCTCACGAGTGTTATCCTGTGCCTGCCCCTGCCGAGCCACGAGTCGTTTATCACTAGGAACCTCGCGCTCTGAAACGGCTTGAACGCAAGTGGCCGGCTGTCTGAAAGCGACGAGGCGTTGACTATGCTTTCCTGCGTCGCCACGTACACGGTCTTTTTCTGCACCGGCAGGTCGTCGACAAAGACGTCAAGCGACACGACGTTTCCGCCAAGGGGCACAGGTGGGTTCAGGAGGGAAAACGAGAACGCCTTGTGTTCCTCGCCCCCGACAACTACGGTTGTGTTCTTTAGACTGCCCTTGACGTAGGAAAGGGACGTATGTATAGAGTCAAGTGCACGCGTCATGCGTCCTTTCTTGAAAGTACGCACGCATATTTGAAACCTTTTCGCGTACTCGGCCGAGATTGCGTAACCATTTTAAACAGTCAAGCCATACGCATGGCATGAAGCTGGACTTTCCCAGATACACAGAGAGGCTCGGGGCCGTGAGCATCCACGGGGTGCAGAGGATCTACGAGCTTGATTCGGGCAAGTCCAAGGGTTTTCTCACGTCCCACCAGACGATAAAGAAATTCGACTACGACGAGATATCCAACATACTCCACGACATGGCAATCGTGGTGCCGGTGAAAGACGAGAAGTTGAAACTGCTCGAAGGTGTCCTTTCGGGCATACCAAACGAGTGCCTGGTGATAATAACATCAAACAGCCCGAGAACCCCAGTCGACAGGTTCACGATGGAGGCCGAGACCGTGAGGCAGCTGGGCCGGTTCATGGACAAGCGCATAGTCGTCGTGTACCAGCGCGACCCGGCGCTTGGCGACATTTTCAAAAAGCTCGGCTATGACTCTATCCTTGCCCCCGACGGGAACGTGAGGAGCGGCAAGGCCGAGGGCATGGTCATCGGCATGTTGATCGCCAAGATGTACCAGAAGGACTATGTCGGCTTTATCGACAGCGACAACTATGTGCCTGGCGCCGTCAACGAGTACGTAAAGATATTTGCGGCAGGCTTTGGCATGGCGGCCACGCCATACAGCAACATCCGCGTCTCGTGGGTCTTCAAGCCCAAGGTGCGCAACAACTCGCTCCAGTTCTCAAAGTGGGGCCGCGTGTCCGAAGTCACAAACAAGAACCTCAACTCGATGCTCTCTGGGATCACGGGCTTTGAGACCGAGGTGATAAAGACGGGCAATTCCGGCGAGCACGCGCTTTCGATGCCGCTTGCAGAGTCTCTCCACTACTCCAGTGGATATTCTATAGAGCCCTACGAGTTTGTCGACATTTTTGAAAAGTTCGGGGGCCTTTTGCCGTCGAACTACCCAAACGCCATAGAAAAGGGAGTCGAGATATTCCAGATAGAGACGCGCAACCCGCACTTTCACGAGGACAAGGGCAAGACGCACCTCAACGAGATGCTCGAAGCCGCGCTTGCGACAATAGCAGGGAGCAGGATATGCCCGCCTGACCTCAAGGAAGGGCTTGACGACCAGATAGCGCACATGTCCGGCGCAACAAAGGGGCACAAAAAGCCCGACTACCGCAAGAAATTTCCCGTCATGGAGCCAATAAGCACCATCCCCATAGAGGAATTTGCGAAAAACCTGCGAGAAAAGGTCGAGACCTTTTTCAGGTACGGCGGGCTAAAGTAGAGTACCCCTCCCTCTCCCTGCGGTGCTTCACACCTTAAATGCCGCAGATGGTACGACAGCTTTGTGGCAGATATTAAGCTTGAAGAGCTTGAAGAAGTAAAAGAGAAGGAAAGCGTGGCGCTACTTGAACAGGACATTGAATGTCCGCGCTGCCACGACTCGATGGCGCTGTGCTCGGATTTTGACAGCCTGTACTATACCTGCCAAGAGTGCGACTTTACCCTCTACACGATAAAGAGATAAGGACGCGCCTTATCCTTCTGCGATCTTTTCCACAGGCTCGCCTGTCGGCAGCGGCGCGTCCCTGCTGACCTTGTACTTGAACACATCCTTGTAGTCCATTCCAAGGATGATGTTCCTGCCGACTGCGATTATCTTTGACTTGGGGACATCAAAGCGCCAGTCATAGTGGCCCCATATCACCACCTTGTCGTCGGTCTCCCTCATCACGTGGCCGACGTGCTCTTCGTCCTGCGTCCTGACGCCCTTGTTGAACAGCGAACGCGGATACTTGCCTTCGTATGCCGCAAGGTCTATGGGTTCGGGCAGGTCAGTCGCGTGGACATGTTCCCGGTCAGTCGGCAAAGGTTCGTTTCTGCTCACTTTGTAGTTCTTTACAATTTCGTAGAACGGAAGATCCACAAGCACGTTGGCCGCCGCAAAGCGGATCTTGTCCTTTGGAATATCATACCTGTCGTCGCCTTCTCCAAATACCACCACCTTGTCGGCCGTTTCTCTCACTACGTGACCAATGTGCGGGGCGTCCAGTGCCTTTACGCCCTTGTTGAAATATTTACCTGATGCCATTTTCTATTCACCATAGATCTCGTTTTCCAGCTATTTTTGTTTGATAGAAAAAGTGTCTATATCTAGGGCACGGACTTGATTTTTTTACTATAGCGCCTCCTTTGTCATCATCAACAAAGAAGAAATAGCAAAGGTCCGTTGTTCATACTCATATACACAAATTGATAAAAAACCGCGCTGACCTTGAAAGGGTGCACGGCAGGGGTGCAAGGATTGCGCTTGGCGCAGTCGAGGCCGCCATAAAAAGCGTCGAGCCGGGCGCTCTTGTAAGACGCGCAGTCAAGACAAACAAGAGCTCGATAACGTTTTCCGACATTTACGGCAGGTCGTTTACGATAAAGGATTTCAAAGACGTCTATGTTGTTGGCGCCGGCAAGGCGGCAGCTCCGATGGCCTTGGCACTGTCAAAGATGTTGAAGGGAAAGATAACTGCAGGCGCGATAAACGTCCCCAGAGGAACGCATGCAGCTGCAATCGACGGTGTTTCTGTCACGTACGCTTCCCACCCTGTCCCCAACGAGCGTGGCGTCAAAGGAGCGGCAAAAATAGCAAGGATGTTAGAGAGAGCGGACAAAGACGACCTTGCGTTGATCCTCATATCCGGCGGCGGCTCGGCGCTCTTGCCGCTTCCTGCAGAGGGCATATCGCTTCTTGACAAGCGACAAGTCACCAAAGACCTGCTTGCGTCCGGCGCGTCCATACATGAAATAAACGCGGTGAGAAAACATCTGTCGGCAGTCAAGGGGGGCCAGCTCTTACGGCGAGCAAGATGCAGGGCGGTATCGCTCGTCTTGTCGGACGTAGTCGGCGACGACCTTGCAGTCATTGCGTCCGGCCCCACGTTCCCAGACCCGACTACGTACTCTGACGCGCTAGAGATAGTCAAAAGATACAGGGTTGGAAACGCCAAGATAGCAAGGCACCTTGCAAGAGGAGCGGCCGGCGAGACTGCAGAGACGCCCAAGCCGGGCGACCCCCTGTTTCGCCGTGTCAGAAACGTCCTGATAGGAAACAATCGCGTCGCCTGCGAAGGCGCCGCCAGGTACCTTGCCCGGCACGTGCAGACAGTCGAGAGCCTCGGGTCGGAATTTGGCGGAGAAGCGCAGGACTTTGGTAGGTTCATAGCAGAGGTCGCGTCTGGAAGGCCCGGCCCGTTTGCGCTGGTCGCAGGCGGGGAGACGACCGTGAAGCTTGGAAACGCGGCCGGCAGGGGTGGAAGGAATCAGGAAGCGGCCCTTGCCTGCGCTCTTGCGCTCAAAAACCAAAAAGGGGTAACGGCGGCGTTTGTAGGGACCGACGGAATAGACGGCAATTCCGATGCCGCCGGTGCTATAATTTCAGACAAGTCCAAGATAGATACGGCTGATGCGCGCAGGCACCTGCGCGGCCACGACAGCTATAGCGCGCTGAAAAAGATGGAATCCCTCGTGTTCACGGGCTATACAGGCACCAACGCAAACGACATTGCAATAGCGCTGAGGCTCGCTCAATAGCTGATATGTACGTCACCGGACACCACATTTACGTCGCCAGATTTGGTCTTTACCAATAGCGAGCCGTCATCGTTGACGTCGGCTGCGATGCCGTCGATTGTCCTGCCCTGCTGCTGCAGCACGACTGATACTTTCCTGCCGAGCATGTCAGAGCGCCGGCGCCACTCCGCGACTATTTTTTCCGGCCCGCTGCTTTCTTCTAGCACGTTGTAAAACCGCTCCAGATTTTCAAGAAGCAATCCTGTCAGTTCAAGGCGGTTGACGTCGTGACCGCCAAGTTCTTCTCTTAACGAGGTTATGGCGGGCCTGCCCTCCCTGTCGATATTCATCCGCGACGTGTCTACGTTTGCGTTTATCCCTATCCCGATGACTGCATAGTTTACGGTCTCTGCCTCGGCGCTCAGGTCAAGCAGAATGCCAGCGGCCTTTTTGCCCTTTACCATCACGTCGTTTGGCCACTTCAAGGTTGCCGGAAGGCCGGTAGCCTGGCGCACCGCGTCGCACACGGCAAGAGCCGCCACAAATGGGAGTATCGTACTTGCGGCAGTAGGTATCGACGGCTTTAGAACCACAGACACCCAGATTCCGCCCCGCGGCGAGAGCCATTTTCTCTTTATGCGGCCCCGGCCGCTGCTCTGCTGCTCCGCAATTACTACCGCGCCGTGGGCGTCTTCTTTGTTCTTTTCTGCAAGCAAAATGGCGATGCTCTGGGTAGAGTCGGCGCTGTCACGGTAGACAATCCTGCCCTTTCCCACAAACGACGTCTTTAAAACCTTGCCCAGCTCCCACGGCACAGGGTGTGTCGTTCCGCCGGCAAGCCTGTAGCCTTTGCCGTGCACGGATTCAATCGAATAGCCGCACTGGCGCAGCTTGCGCACGTGCTTCCACACGGCGCTTCTTGATATTCTGGCACTTTTCGCAAGCGACTGGCCGGAGGCAAAACCCGGCGACTTTTTCAACAGTTCGAGGAATTCTTGCAGCCGTCTATAGTCCTGCTGCTGCCTGGTACGGGCCGTCATTGTCACCGGTTCCACTTGTAGTAGACGGTCCCGCCCCTACAGGTGGCGTACACGTCTGACTTTGACTCTTTCATAGAGCTTGCGACTTCAAGCTCTGCGAGAAGCTTTTCCACCTCAGAGTCGCTCTGGCTTTCAGAAAGCAGGTTCAGTATCTCCTCTCGGGAGTACATCCTTTCGGGATGCTTTTTCAGCATCTCTAGAATTTCTTGCTGCAACGCTTGTTTGGACTTGGTCATTTCTTTTTCTTTGCCGACACTATTGAAAGCACGTCTCGGTCTTTAAGGTGGTAGTTGGTTGGCAGGTGCAGGCCGTCGCGGGCGTCAAGCGCGTACAGCAGGCCCTTTGCCAGCTCGCTGTGTATTTCCCTTGCAAGGTCCTCCACCGTCGAGCCGGAGCGCATCAGGTAGACGTCCGGGAGCACGTTTCCGTGCTTGTCGGACATCTTTTTGGCGTCGGCAACGGGATAGACCGCGTTCATCTTTAGCAGCTTGAACACGGCGACGTTCATTGCAAACTGGACGCCGGTTCTCATGTATTCGCCCAGGATGTCTTTACGGATAAAGTTGAGTGCCCACTTTTGCTTGTCGTTCAGCGGCGTCTGCTCGTTTATCTCAAAGCGCTCATCACCCGGTATGTACCTGATGAGCCCGCGGCTCTGGGCGCGCCGGAGGGTCAGTTCCGCGTCTGCGCTTGACGGGACCACTATCATGTCCTTGTACTCTTCGCGCAGCCGGCGGAAATTGTCAGTCGCAGTCGGCAGGTCGACCTTGTTTGCCACTATCAGGGTCGGCTTTGATATGTCTCTCAGGCTCCAGCAAAAGTCCTTGCTCTGCTGCGGCCCATAGTCGTCCAGAGGCACGCTGGCAAGGTTGTTCTGCGCAAGGGCCATCTGCACGTGGTCTTCCCTCACGCCGATTCCGCGAAACACCTCCGTTATGGCCGCGACCGGCTCTATCCCAGAGTCGATGTTGCGCGATATCTTGTCGCGGTTTGCCTCGAACAGCTTTAGATACCACATCACGAGCTCTTCTTCAATGTCGCCCACGTCTGCCACCGGGTCGCCGGAGCCCGGCTCGGCTATCCTGCCCGACGCGTCGATGCTGCCGGACGCGTCAACGATATGCAAGAGCGCGTCGGACTGCGCGGCTATCGACAGGAACTGGTTGCCGAGGCCCTTTCCCTCCCATGCGCCCTTGATGAGCCCGGGAAGGTCCACGAGTTCAATAGGGATAAAGCGCCAGCCGTCTATGCAGCGCGAGTTTTTCGGGTTGTCCTGCACGCCAAACTCTTTGTGGACGCACACGGTGATTGCGTGCGCGTTGCCGATGTTTGCCTGCTTGGTCGTGAACGGGTAGTTCGATATTTCGGCCGACGCAAGCGTGGCAGAATTAAAGAACGTCGTCTTGCCCGTGTTGGTCTTGCCTATCAGGCCGATTTTGATCATATTATGCTCTAGCCTCCCCCTGTTATTATTTATATACTCTGGATCAGTGCAGCATGTGGTGGCACGTCATGCCGAGATAGCCGACGAGGCCGACAAAGCCGCCGAGCATTGACAGGTGGACGGCAAACAAGTAGTTGTGTGTTGTTTTCTTTTCCTGGACGCGTTTTGTCGTCGGGACTTGCGCCATATGAGATATATTGACGCATAACATGCGGATAAAGTTTCTAGTCATCATGCCGGTGCATGTCGCCGGCGCGGGAAAGTGCCATCCTTATCTCGTCGAGGCGCCAGCCTATCTCGCTCACGTTGTCCTGCGACAGATCCGAGTCCCATTTTTCAAGCAGTATCTTTGAGACCTCCGTGGCGTGGTACAGCATCCCCCAGTACGGGTGGTGCTCGGCGGTGGTGTACGCAAGTTCCAGTATCTCTGCAAGGCCGGCAGACGCTCTTTTCAGCGCGTCGGATTTTTCTGTATAGACCTTGACTATTCCGGCGTCCCGGTCTATGCCGATCTTTGTCATTATGCCGTCCTTTTCAAGGTCGGAAAGCGCGGACTTTACTCTCTCTGCCACTTGCGAAACGTTCCGGTCTGGCTCCTCGGACATTACGGATCAGCAGGCATGATGATTATATTATTATTCTTGCAAGCCTCTCTGTTGCATAAGGCTGTTTTCGAGCGTGCATAAATGCATAATTTGAGCACGGCTGCGCATAATTGTGCATTGCAGCTTGCAAGATCGACATTGCTTAGCTTGCCATGCACACCCAGTCGCGCCTTAAAAGAAATATAACCAAAGCCAAATGCATTTTACGAATGAATTAGCGATAACAGAGTTACTGGAACCAATTTACCAAGTGCTTAATTATTTCGCACAGCATTATAGAGCAGTGAATTGGAGTGTCTGACACTATAATAAACTGGGAATCGATAATTCACAAGAATGCGAGGACAAGCGACCGCGGGGACGCCGGCAACGTAATTGAAGTAGAGGAAGACACGATAACCCTTGAGAGAGGACCAACGGCAGAATATGTGATCCCAAAGTCAAAGGTCGAGGGGTTTAATGGCGCGGAAGTTGCCTTGGACATTTCCCTCAAAGAACTCGGACAATACAAGAGAAAGTAAAGGTGCGTAGCTAGAGATTCTGTGGCTGGCGTACACAGAACCTTGCCATCCAGTTAATGGAGAAATTCTTGGCAATAGGAGTAATAATCCTACCGCCTGCAATTGCGTCGGGTCAAAAGTATTGCAGCAACAAAGGACAGCGCCATGATTGTTCCGGCGACAGGCCCGAATTCTGGCACCACCACGATGCCCCGGGCAATGCCGTTTCTGGTAGTGTCAGGGGTCTGGCCGTCCCTCATCAGTGCCTTGACATTCACCTCGACGTGGTACGTTTCGTTTCTTGGAAACGTCACGGTCTGGTTGCCGGTCCCGCCTTTTGCCAGAAGGTCAGACTTTTCGTACACGACGCCTCCTTTTGCATCCAGAATTTTCAGGTCGTACCTGACGTTGTCGTTGATTCTGTTGCCGGACAGCCCGTCAAAAAAAGCCATTGCAAGCGTCGATTCGGAATTGGCGCCCAGCTGCGCAGGAGTCCAGCTTGCAGAGACGAGTATGTTACCCGTGTCCGTTGTCATTTCGCCGCTGGTCTCCTCTACGGGATTTTCATCCGGCGACAGCGTAAAGTCCATCACGGTTTTTCCGGAAGGCGCCCTGCCGGCAATTGAGAGTATGTCGTTCTTGTTCAAAAGGTAGTGCAGGATGAGCGCATCGTTTGAGGAGTACGGGTCTATTGAAATCTTGCTTTTTGATATCGGCGAGCCGTTTACCGTTCCTGCAAAAGACTCGGTGTCGATAAAGTCGTGGAACGACTTGGGGATTTTGATCTCTTCGTGCACAAAGATGTTCTGCTGGTTTATGCGGGTCGTGTTGTAATCAAAAGGCATGGCCCACGAGAGAGCCTTGGCAGAAGTGTCGAATTTGAAATCCCGGATCTTGTCATAATACGAAACGAGGGTCACGTTGTAGGGCTGGCCGTTGAAAGCCAGGTTCTCGTGAAAAACGTCGCCGACGCTCAGCCAGGAATCAAACGTGGGCTCGGTGCCGGAAACAAAGAGGTACTTGTCGTTGTCTATTCCGGTGATCACCACATGGAAATGGTACATGCCACCCTCAAGCAAGAGCGGCCCTCTGATGCTCATGACGCCAGAAGGGTCGGCAATCCACGTCTCCGGTATCGATGGGTCCTGATCCCCATAGACCGTGACCTGCTGGTCGTTGTTGGGCTGGACCTTTATGGTCAAAAGCCCGCTATGGGAATGGAACTGGTCCAGAAGCAGCGTCTTGTCGTCCTTTGTAACGGTCAAGAGGTAGCTGGTGTGGGTTATTGTCTGGTTTGTGTTCAGGTCGAAAAAGCGAAAGCGCATGAACGTGTCCTGCGTAGACTCGCTGGTAAGGACGGGCGGATTGACCTGTACAAAAAGGGCAGGTTTGCGGTCTCCAAGTGACGCGCCTGGTATTATCTCGGTGCTGAAACCGTCGGCAAACGCCCTGCCGATAAAAGGCTGTCTTGTTTCCAAATCGGCACTGATTACAATAGATAGAGCGATTAACGCAAGCAAAAGGACGGATTTCCCTACTGTTCCGAAGGAAAACGTCACAGGGTTGTTTCCCAGAATGACTATTTAAGTGTGATCCGGACTTTAGTTACGGTACTATGACTGCGAACAATAGCAGATAGGATAGTATCAGTCGCCAAAGAGCCTCTGGTGCTCTTCTAGCATGCAGCGGTTGAACACCACCTTGATGCCCTTTTCTCTGGCAAGTTTTTCGGCCTGCTCGTTGTAGATTCCTAGCTGCATCCACACCACCTTGATGCCGGCTTTTTTCACGGCATCCATCACCACCGGAAGCACGTCGTCTGACGGCCTGAAAACGTCGACGATGTCTATCTGGTCTGGGACGCTAGAGACGTTCGGGTACGACTTTCTGCCCATTATCTCTGGCGCAGTCGGGTTCACGGGCATCACATTGTAGCCCTGCTCAATCAGGTATCTCGGGACATAGTTTGCCGGCTTGCCGTCGGTCTTGGACATGCCCACCACCGCGATGTTTTTCAGCTTGTAGAATTCCCGGATTTCAGAGTCAGAGAACGAGTCCGTGTTCACAATGTGATTTCGGATGATTGTTATTTAAACGCAATCAGGAGCCTATCATCCCTGGCAGTTTTATCGGCGCGCGGTACGGTTGCACTATCTTGATGTCAGGGTCAGCAGTCACCGTCACGCTAGACAGCTGCGCCCCATCCGGCGGCGACACCGTGGTCTTGTGCCCCGGCTCCATAGTGCCAACAACATCTGTCGCGTTGCCGCCATAGTTGACCACGACGTTTGTGAGCGGCATCCTGCCCGTGTTTGAAAGGACCACGCGGGCGTTGGTAAAAAGCGTCTGTTCGTCCTTCAGCGCGTCGACGCTGAGAGAATAGTCCTTGGTGGGCACCTGCGACAGGTACATGGCCAGCACTGCGGCGACAATGATGCCGCCTGCGATTGCGGCCACAAAGGCGATCCGCACAAGAGGTGATCCGCGACCGCAAATATAAGGGCGATCGTTAATCGCTCATTCGCCCTTTATCTGGGCGCGCGTCTTAAAGACGGGCTTTATGCCAAGGGGCGCATAGTTGCCTGTCGAGCACGTAAAGCACAGCTCTTCTTCTGGCATCCCGATTGCGCTTGCAAGGTTTGCAGTGTCGTTGTACGCGACATAGTCTGCGCCGATAACCCTTGCGACCTTGCCTGCAACCTTTTCGTTCGCCTGCTCCTCCGCGCCATGCTGGTACGCTATCAGCTCTTCCTGCGACGGAAAGTCGATTCCGGCATAGCACGGGTAGCGTATGGGCGGGTACGTGACTACCAGGCTAATCCTCCTTGCGCCTGCACTGCGCAGCGTGCTAATTATCGAGGCAGAGCTTGTCCCTCTCACGATGCTGTCGTCTACGACGACCACGTGCTTGCCCTCTATTACCTCGCGTATCGGGATTATGCCCTTGTTTATCTCGACCCTGTCGTTCTGGTACGGCTCGATGAAACTGCGCATCGAGCCCTTCTTGCTGTACCTGTCCTTCAGAAGGCCCTCCTCAAACGGCAGGCCGGACTCTAGCGCGTAGCCGAGCGCCGCGGGCCTCGCTGAATCTGGCACTGGCACGACCACGTCTGCGTCCTGTATCGGGAATTTCTTTGCCAGAAACTGGCCTATCTTTTTCCTTGCAGAATAGACGTTTATCCCCTCCATGATGCTTGAAGGGTGCGCAAAATACGTGTATTCAAAAGCGCAGTGTGCGTGCGGCGTTTCGGTCGCAAACTGCTGCGACTCGACCCCTGCTTTTCCCATCTTGACCAGCTCGCCGGGCTGGACGTCGCGTACGAGCTGCGCCCCGACTGCCGAGAGGGCGCACGATTCCGACGCAACCATGTAAGTGCTAGTCTCCTTGTGGAAGCCAAGGACGAGTGGCCGAAAGCCCCGCGTGTCGCGTGCGGCATATACAGAACATTCGTCGGTGAGAAACGTAAAGCAGAACGAGCCGACCATCTCGCTTTTCAGGATTGACATCGCCGACGCCATGTCGTCCTTTTCGGCAATGTGCATCACGAGGCGCTGGGCGGCAACCAATGTGTCACTCATGGTCTGCGGGGTAAAGGTGCAGCCGCCCACCATGCCGGACAGTTGCTCGACGTTTGCAATCGTGCCGTTGTGGGCTATGCACAGGTCTTTTACCTTGAGAGGCTGGGCGTTTTCCAGGTTGCTCTTACCAAAGGTGGAGTAGCGCACGTGGCCGATTGCCGCGCTTGACTTGTATTTGCGGACGATATTCTGGAAGTCAGGAGCGGCCTGCGAGACAAGCCCGATCCTCTTGAACGGAGGCTTGTTTGGGACAGCAATGCCCCACGCCTCCTGGCCGCGGTGCTGAAGGGCGCGCAGCATGTCGACGGCAAACGGTATGACGTTGTGTCCGGCAAGCGAAAAGATTCCCACTACGCCACAGTTTTCATGTACCAATGTTGTTTTTCATCCCCAAAACACAAGCAGGCCGAGCAAGATATGCTCATGACCGGCATTAAATGAACGTCATGCGTTAAAAAACGTATCTTGCTTCCTCTCATTTTCATTGTCCCATTATCTCCGCAAGCGACTCAAAGGCGCCTTCCAGCTTTGACAATGGCAGTGAGATCTTTATTTTCTTGCCCTGTACAAATTCTGCCTTGCTTCGGATAGACCTGCCAATCTGGGCAAACCTGACTCCTTCTGACTGCAGCAGCCGGGCAACCTGCTCGGGTTTGGTTGTGCCGATAAGGTAGCGCGAGTGCGACTCTGAAAACAGCAGGTCGTCAAGTCTGGTACATGTGCTCGGAACAGAGTCCAGTTGCACGCGAAAGCCGGTGTTTCCTGCGACTGCCATCTCTGCAAGCGCAACTGCAAGGCCGCCTTTGCTGCAGTCGTGGGCGCACGACGCAAGGCCATTCCGTATCAGCTTTAGCACGGCAGAGCCGTTTGCCTTGTCAGTCGCAAGGTCGACTGCCGGGAGCTGCCCGCCTGTTATGCCGTGTACGTATTCATAGTATTCAGAACCGCCCATCTCCTGACGCGTCTCGCCTACCAAGAATATAGACTGGCCGGGGCCGAGAGCCGACTTGGTTATCCATTTTTCATCATC
>DASUXB010000095.1:0-13699 GCA_036378195.1 Nitrososphaera sp. | reverse complement strand
CTGAAAAAGCGAAATTCGGAAGCAAGCTTGGTGCCCACCATGTGATAGACAGGAATGAAACAAAGGACATCGCCGGCGAGGTAACGAAACTCGGCGGCGTGGACATTGTCGTCGACCACGTGGGCGCGGCGACCTGGCAGGCGAGCATTGCGTCGCTAAAGCCGGGCGGCAGGATGGCGGTATGCGGCATGACATCGGGAAATGACGCGACCGTCCCCGTGCGGATGTTTTGCAGCAAGCAGGTGACAATGACTGGCGCGCTGATGGGTACAAAGACGCAGCTGTTGCAGCTGCTAAAGTTCGTACAGGCAAAGAAAATAAAGCCAGTGATCGATTCCGTCTTTCCGCTAAAGGAAGCGGCGCAGGCGCAGGACAGGATGGAAAAGGGCCTGCACGCCGGCAAGATCCTGCTTAACTGCCGCCACCGTTGAGCAGGTCCAGAGTGTCCTTGGCAATGTCCATGGCCGTGTGCGAGTCGATGTTGGGCTCCAGTGTTACGACAAGTGTGTGGCCTGCCATGTAGAACGTCAGGATGGAGACCCTGTCCCTCTCTACGTAGGCAAAGCGTGCCCTTCCAAGCGCGCCGTCGAACCTCTGCCTCATGGACTTGCGGAGCGCAGTCTGCGCAAGGTAAAGCTCCTCGTTTGACTGGTCTGTCAGCGAGTCGATGCCCTTTTTCATGCCACCGGCCACGAGCGCGCCCATGTCGTCAATGACGCCGGCGTACCTGATGTCGTCTTCAAGTGCAAACACCTGGTCGCAAATCTTTGCAAAATCCATGGCGATGTATAGTGAAGCTTGTTTTTCAAACTTTTGCCACAGCTTTTAAGGCACGACCGGTGCACTGGACTTGTTGGCAAGGGTCGGCGAGGTGGAAGTAGGCGGCAAGGGTCGCCATGTCAAGGTGATGGGCATAATCAATGCAAGCCCCGAGTCGTTCTTCAAGGGCTCCGTCCGGACAGGCTTTGACGAAATTGCCCGGGCCGCAAAAGAGATGCAGGACGCCGGCGCGCACATAATCGACATCGGGGCAATGTCGACTGCGCCGTACCTTGACACGATAATCTCAGTTGAACAAGAAATCGAGCGGCTGAAAACCGCAATGGAGGCGGCAAGATCCGCCTGTGACCTGCCCATTTCAGTGGACACGCCGAGGGCAGAGGTCGCCGAAGCTGCCGCAAAACTTGGCGCAGACGCGATAAACGACGTCACGGGTCTGAAATACGACAAAAGAATGGCGCAGGCCGTTGCCAGCGCGGGCCTGCCAGTGATAATCGGCGCTTACAGCAAAAAATCTGCCTCAGGCAGGGTTGCAGGCACAGTCCGGGCATTGAAGGAAAGCATCGCGCTGGCAGAAAAGGCCGGAGTCGGAAAAGAAGCGATGATAGTCGACCCGTCCATCGGCTTTTTCCGCGCCGAGGGCAAGAACCCGTTTTTCACGAAAATGACCGACATGCCGTGGTATGCCCGAGATCTGCAAGTGCTGTCAAACTTGGACAAGCTTGCCGCGCTTGCGCCTGTCTGCATCTCGGTTTCAAGAAAGTCGTTTCTCGGACACCTCCTCAACCTGCCAAAAGCGGAAGAAAGGCTGGTCCCATCTGTCGCGTGCGAGGTGATTGCAGCAACAAACGGCGCAAGCCTCGTGCGGACTCATAACGTAAGAGAGACCGTGCAGGCGCTGACGGTGCTGGAGCTTCTCCGGCGCTAGCTGGTAACGCTTATAATGCTTCTAGGCAACTAGACATCAAGGGATTACTTGGATTTTAGAGAAGGTCTGACGTTTGACGACGTTCTTCTCGTTCCTAAACGCTCGCCTATAGTTTCAAGGTCGCAGACGGATCTGAAGACCAAGCTGTCGCGCAACATCAGCCTCAACATACCGCTCATTTCGGCCAACATGGACACGGTGACAGAGTCCCACATGGCAATAGCAGTTGCACGGGAGGGCGGCATCGGGATCATTCATCGCTTCATGACCATTGAGGATCAGGTGGACGAAGTATTGAAGGTCAAGAGGTCCGAATCAGTGGTGATAGAGCAGCCGTACACCGTAAAGGCAAGCACTACCGTGGCAGAGCTGTACAAGCACATGGCCGAGTACGGCGTTTCCGGGCTCCTCGTGGAAGACGGGGGAAAACTCGCCGGGATCATCACGAGGCGCGACATTACGTTTGAGAAAAACATGAAGCGCAAGGTGTCGGAGCTGATGACCAAGGATGTCATAACAGCCAAGGCGGGCACTACCATAGAGCAGGCAAAAGAGATGCTGCACAAGCACCGCATAGAGAAACTGCCGCTGGTGGACGAAAAGGGCAGGATTGCCGGCCTGATAACAAGCAAGGACATTTTAAAGATGGACGAATACCCGCACGCGGCAAAGGACAAGAAGGGCAAGCTCCTGGTGGGCGCGGCAGTCGGGGTAAAAGGCGATTATCTAGAGCGCACGGAGGCGCTGCTGGAGGCAGGCGCAGACACGATTGTCGTAGACATTGCGCACGGCCACAGCGAGAACGCGCTCAATACCGTGCACATGATAAAGAAGGCTTTTCCGAGCTGCGACCTGATAGCAGGCAACGTAGCGACGGGCGACGGCGCTCGCGATCTCATCAAGGCAGGAGTTGACGCTGTCAAGGTCGGAGTCGGCTCTGGCTCTATCTGCATCACGAGGGTCGTTACCGGCTCGGGCGTGCCGCAGCTCACCGCTGTCATTGACGCGGTAAAGGCGGCAAGAGAATTCGACATTCCGGTCATATCTGACGGCGGCATACGTACTTCTGGCGACCTTACAAAGGCGCTGGCCGCCGGCGCGTCGTCCGCGATGATAGGAAGCATGTTCGGGGGCACCGACGAGAGCCCCGGCAAGACACTCGTCAAGAACGGCAAGAAATACAAGATGTACCGGGGCATGGCATCCTACATGGCGTCGCTCGGCCGCAAGTACCGCCAGGAGGGCCCGGAGGTCGTGGATTCTGATGACCTCAACGACTATGTGCCGGAGGGAGTCGAGGCCATGGTTCCGTACAAGGGGAGCGTGGTTGAGATTGTGCGCCAGCTCGCCGGCGGCCTGCGCTCCGGCCTGAGCTACTGCGGCGCCAAGTCCATCCCAGAAATGCAAAGAAACGCCGAGTTTATCCGGATAACCGGCGCCGGATTTATCGAGAGCCAGCCCCACGACGTCGACGTGATGTAACGGATGGCCGCCAAGACGTTTATCGCGATGCTTGGCGCCGGCGCGGCCTTTATCGTCATCGGCCTTGCCGCAAGCATCTATGCAAACACGGCAGTCGCCGTGTCCCTCAACGGCACGGTAAAGCCGGGCCTTGCAGACAAGCTGACGCCGGATATGAACGTCGGCAATACTGCGTCGATGCAGGTAAAAGGGTCGACCTTCAACATTGAGGTCAAAGATCCCGACGATAGCGTGATCGCTTCGCAGAAGGGCGTTTCCAACTTTACGTACGAGCTCACAGCGACCAAGGCAGGCCAGTACACGATAACAACGCTGAACACTGGAAGCCAGGACGTGCAGATAACCGGCACGGCGCAGACCAAGGGCAGCTCGCTGGAGCTCACAGGCGCGCTCATGTTGGCGGTGACTGGAATCGTAGTCATTGGCCTTGCCCTTCGGTTCCGGGGCCGCTAGGTTAAGCTAGGTTAGAACTCGGCCTTTCTGTACGAGCCGACGATTTTCAGGTACGACGTCTTGCCCTTCATTGCTTTTAGCACCTGCTTTACCGCCGCGTCAGAAGCGTGCCCCTCAAAGTCGACGTAAAAGTTGTACTCCCACGGCGTCTCTTTTGTCG
This sequence comes from Nitrososphaera sp., assembly GCA_036378195.1. Lineage (GTDB taxonomy): Archaea > Thermoproteota > Nitrososphaeria > Nitrososphaerales > Nitrososphaeraceae > Nitrososphaera. The sequence goes on along the minus strand of DASUXB010000095.1, from coordinate 9,896 downwards.
GCCGCGACTCTATCTTTGTCAGATTCAGGTTCCTTATCGCAAACTCGCCGAGGATGCCAAAGAGCGCGCCCGGCACGTGCTTGACCGAAAATATGATGGACGTCTTGTACTGTTGCTGGCCGTTTTTCTTGATGCCCTTGTCAGCCGGCGCAAGGACGAGAAAGCGGGTATAGTTGCTCTTCCTGTCCTCGATGCCCTCCTCCAGTATCTCCATGCCGTACAGCTCGGCCGCGCGCCGGCTTGCTATAGCCGCCGCGTCCATTGCACCCATCTCCTTTACCATCTTTACAGAGCCGGCAGTGTCGTACGCCGGCACGGGCTCTATCCCTTTCCCTTGCAGGTACTGCCTGCACTGGCCCAGCGCCTGCGGGTGCGAGTACGCGCGCTTTATTTCCTTGATGCTGGCGCCTTTGTTGGCGATGAGGCAGTGGCGCACCCTGTGGTAGACCTCGCCCGTCGCCTTTAGCCGCGTCTGCAGCAGCAAATCGTATACTTCAGGCACGCTTCCCTCTATCGAGTTCTCGACCGGGATTACCGCAAAGGCGACCTTTTTCTTTTCGGCCGCGGAAAAAACGTCTGCAAACGACTTGCACGGTACAAGCCTGGCGCCATCGGGGAAATACTGGAGTGCGGCCATCTCGCTGAATGCCCCGCGTTCCCCCTGGAAGGCGACGCTTGCGCCGGCAGCCATCGAGTCTACCTACTTGCCGCCTGCTCTGAATATCTGCCTGAACGTCTCCTTGCCGTAGTCGTTTGTCAGCTTGCGGGGCTCCCACGCGCCGCACTCAATGCACTTGACCGTGTCGTTCACCTTGACAGTGTCGCCACCGCACATGAAACAGGTGGTGTAAAGAACGCCAAACTCCCTTTCCGCAATGGTCATGTGCACGGTAGAGTTTAGCAGGCTCATCACCCTGCCCCGGATGATGTCGCCGGTGCGAAAAATCGGCCTTTCACGCCTGTCCCGGCTGCTCCCGACCCTCATGGACGCAATGGCTGCAAACCCCGACTTGGACCTTGTTCCGTTTATGTAAAGCACCTTTACGGATATCATGCTGGCAAATATCATCTCCACATAGCCGACCAGTATGTCGCCTATCTTGGGCATCATAGGCGCGTTTTTGGGCTCTATCTTTACTATGCGCCTTTTCAGGTCCAGCGCCTTGGTGCCTATTGCGGCCGACCTTATCGTGCCGTCTTCTGTCAGGTAGGTGTTCTTGCCGCCCTCAAACTCCTCGATGGAGGCGACCTGCTCGCCTGGCAGTATGACTTTATTATTACTATTGTTATTATTTTCCTTGCTCAATTCGATGCAGCTTGCGCGGGGCAAGTTATAACTGTTTATGGGTGCAAAACATGCAAAAATTTTACAATCCCTGCTTGAAAGGTTGTGCGTTTCTTACAGAGAGTGGTGGGCGAAAGATAATAAAGGTATAAAGAGCAGTATCGTCAAGGTGTTAGTGTGAGCCAGAATACTCTATCCTTGAAGGTTCTTGAAGCATATACCCGAGACGTTGGCAGGGGAGTAGCCAGGATCGACTACGACTCTATGGACTCTCTGGGTGCATCAACTGGCGACGTTATTGAGATAAGGGGCAAGCGCAGGACGGTTGCCAAATGCTTACCGCTTTACCCGTCTGATGAAGGCAAGGGCATAATCCGCGTCGACGGCCTTGTGAGGAATAACGCCGGCATTGCCATTGGTGACACCGTGACTGTAAAGAAGATCAAGGCAGTTCCCGCAGAGAAGGTCATAGTCGCGCCATTGGAGGCAATTCCTCCGATAGACGAGCGCTACCTCGCAGACGCGCTTGAAAGCGTGCCCCTCATCAAGGGCGACAACGTGATGGTGCCGTACTTTGGCGGCAGGCTGACGTTCCAGGTGATCGGCGTGACGCCGGCAGCAGATGCAGTACTTGTAACTCAAAAGACGATATTCCATATTGCTGAGAAAGGCGAGACCATGAGGGGCGTCCCACAGGTCACGTACGAGGACATTGGCGGCCTGAAGGAAGAGATCCAGAAGGTCCGCGAGATGATAGAGCTTCCGCTCAGGCACCCCGAGATATTCGAGAAACTGGGCATCGAGGCGCCAAAAGGCGTACTGCTCTATGGTCCACCCGGCACTGGTAAAACATTGCTTGCCAAGGCGGTGGCAAACGAGAGCAACGCGCACTTTATCTCCATCTCGGGCCCGGAGATCATGAGCAAGTTCTACGGCGAGTCTGAGGCTAGACTGCGAGAGATATTCAAGGAAGCAAAGGAAAAGGCGCCGTCAATCATATTCATCGACGAAATCGACTCTATAGCTCCAAAGAGGGAAGAGGTGACCGGCGAGGTCGAAAGGCGTGTTGTGTCGCAATTGCTGTCGCTGATGGATGGCCTTGAGGCAAGGGGCAAAGTAATTGTAATCGCAGCAACCAACAGGCCAAACGCAATTGATCCTGCGCTCAGGAGGCCCGGCAGATTCGACAGGGAAATCGAGATCAAAGTCCCAGACAAGCGCGGAAGATTAGAGATACTCCAGATACACACCCGCAACATGCCGCTTGAAACCGACGTGGACCAGGACAAGATTGCCGGCATCACGCACGGCTTTGTCGGCGCAGACTTGGAATATCTGTGCAAGGAGGCTGCGATGAAGTGCCTCCGCAGGCTGCTGCCAGAGCTGAATCTAGAAGACGAAAAGCTTTCGCCAGACGTGCTCAACAAGCTCATCGTGACCATGTCAGACTTTGAGAACGCAGTCAAGGAGGTAATGCCTTCTGCCATGAGAGAAGTCTACCTGGAATCGCCCGACATCCCGTGGACTGCAATCGGCGGACTCGACGAGGTCAAGCGCGAGCTTCAGGAGGCAGTGGAATGGCCACTGCGCTATCCCGACCTGTACACAAAGCTTGGACACACCATGCCAAAGGGCATACTGATGCACGGTCCCTCGGGCACTGGCAAGACCATGCTTGCAAAGGCTGTGGCGACGGAATCCGAGGCTAACTTTATCAGCGTCCGCGGTCCGGAACTGCTGAGCAAGTGGGTCGGAGAATCCGAGCGTGGCATCCGCGAGATATTCCGGCGCGCAAGGCAGGCCGCGCCCTGCGTCGTGTTCTTTGACGAGATCGACTCTATCGCCCCGACGAGGGGAATGGGAGGCGACAGCATGGTCACAGAGCGCGTAGTATCACAATTGCTGACAGAGCTTGACGGCATACAGGCGCTTTCCGGCGTTGTTGTCATTGCGGCGACGAACAGGGCCGACATCATCGACCCGGCGCTGTTGCGCCCCGGAAGGTTCGACAAGATAGTGTTCGTGCCGATGCCAGACAAGCCGACGAGGCTCAAGATACTGGAAATCCACGCCAAGAAAAAGCCCATTGGCACCGACGTGGACCTTGCCAAGGTAGCAGAGCTGACGGACGGCTTTAGCGGAGCCGACACGGGCTCGGTGGTCAACACCGCGGTGTCACTCGTGCTACACGAGTACCTGGCGAAATACCCGACGCCGGAAGAGGCTGCCAAGCACGCTGCAGAAGCGCACGTGATGATGCGCCACTTTGAAGAGGCCATCAAGAAGATAAAGACGCAGCGCGACAGCAAGGTGGGCGGCGAAAAGGTAACGGTGCCGTACTACCGCTAATCAGTCAGTCAGTGCGGCGCACCCAAGCTTTTTCCTTTCTTTTTCCTTTTTTCATTTTTGTTTTTCACAGAAAAAATATTTTTTTGCCACGCGAAAAATTCCTGCCGCGCGGATCACGCTTGCCACGAAAAAATTTTGCCAGAAAATATTTTCCGGCGCGCCGGCGCGGATTTTTCCGGCGAAATTTCGGGGTAATGTTTTTAAAGTAATGGTTTATTGATAATGATAGAATTAACAAGAATTGGCAGAGAATACCCAAATCCAACTTGTACCAAAGCAAACCTCCGCACTGCTGAACCGTTTTGCAACTCCACTAGACGTAAAGAACCTTGTGGCGCAGTATGGCACTCCACTCTACCTAGTAGACGAGGACACGCTGCACGCAAAAGCCCGCGAGCTCCAAAGAGCATATTCAAAGTTCAAGGGCCCGGTAAAAGTCGCGTACTCTATCAAGGCCAACTTTTCGCCAGCCATAGTTCGCGCCTTCATGAAGGATGGGCTCACGTTCGACCTCACGTCGCTTGGCGAGCTCCACTTTATCAAGCAGTGCAAGGCTGACCCAGAGAACATCATCTACACCAGCGTGACTGAAGAGCCGGAAGAGTACGCCGAGGTGCTGAGAAGCGGCGTGCGCAGGGTTGTAGTCAGCTCACACAAGGGCATGATGAACCTCGCGCTTGCAGCAGGCCAGGTGGGCGTTCGCCCGCTGACCATGATAAGGGTCAACCCAGAAGTTGCGACCGACGCCAAGGTGCGCGCATCATACAAGAACGGCAAGTTTGGAGTCCCGTTCAACGGCGGCACAATCGACAGCGCGACCAAGATGGTAAAATACTTGATGGGGAGCGACCTGCTAAAGTTCGAGGGATTCCACTTCCACCTAGGTTCGCAAATAACTGACTTTTCCTGCTACACACACGCGCTGGACAAGATGGACGCGTTCATGACCAAGATGAAGAAGGAGTACCCGAACTTCCAGGTAAACACGTTTGACATCGGCGGAGGGACGCCCGTGTTCTACAACGACCCCGTGCCGACGCCTGCAGAGATGGCCCAGAACCACCTTGCCCGGCTCAACCAGCTCGCAGAGACTCACGGCATATTCACGCTGATGATAGAGTCGGGCCGCTTTCTAGTGGCCGAGTCGTCGATACTGGTATCGAGGATAGTGAACACCAAGGAGTACAACGAGCACAAGATAGTGATAGTCGACGCAGGCTACCACATCCTCCTTGACGCGGCTCTGTTGAAGCAGGAATACCCGCAGGAAGTGATACCTGTAGTGGACAGTCAGGACAGGACCACCGGCCTTGCTGCGCCTGCTGCCAAGAACACGCACCTTGCGGGCAGGCTGTGCGACACGTACGACGTCTTTCCGCTCTCAAAGGCATCCGACGTGTCGGGCGCAGAGGTGGGCAACTATGTCTCGTTCTACAATGTGGGCGCCTACTCGGTCGTGTTCAACATGCCGTTCCACTGCCAGACCAAGCCTCCGGTCGTGATGAAGGACAGCGACGGCAAGTACAGGCTGGTGAGAAAGGGGACGACGTACGAGCAGCTCTTTGTAGAAGAGGGCGGCGACATAGCGTAAACAGGCTCCTGCCTCTCGCGGCAGAGCAACCATCATATTTTAGATACTTTTTGTCTCTTTCATATTGAAAAAATCGCGGGCTCATGTTTTTGTGACCGGCAAGGTGCAGGGCGTGTATTTCCGGCAAAACACCCAGATTACCGCAAGAGAGCACGGCGTCACCGGCTGGGTGCGAAACCTACCTGACGGCCGTGTAGAGGCCGTAATCGAGGGAGACGACGCGACCGTGATAAAGGTAGTCGACTGGTGCCGCCACGGTCCGCCAGCTGCAAAGGTCGACAGCATCGACGTAAAACACGAAACCTACATCGGCGAATTTGCCAGTTTCGAGATAACCGGCTAGCGGATCTTTTCGTACGCTTCTGCTATCGCGTTTTTCGCCTGCTCGGCCTCTTGCCGCGTCTTGACTATGACGCGCTCTGGAGGCGACTGGCGGCCTGACCTGATCTCGATTACAAGGTGGTCTGCTGCCGGCTCGACATCGAGAAAAGTGCGGAACGTCAGCGTCTTTGCATATACTATTCTATGCGGCCTCACCTCCTCTATCACGCTTGGGCCAAGCGCCAGGGTGAACCTGCGTAGATCGGCCATGATGCTCTTCGCCGGCTCTTGGAGGCTTGCAAGGTGCGCCTCGAATGATGGCCCGTTGCCAGAAGAAGGAAGGAATCCGAGATTCATATCCTCGTCCTGACGCCGCTTCTCTTTAGGTATTTCTTGACCTTGTCGACCGTCGACTTTTCATAATGGAATATCGACGCGGCAAGCGCCGCGTCCACGTCGGCTTTTTCAAACACGTCGCGCATGTGGCGCGGGCTTCCGCAGCCGCCGGACGCAATGACCGGTATGGTGGACGCCTTGCATATCGCCTTTGTCAGCTCGATGTCATAGCCGTTCTCCGTGCCGTCGGCGTCGATGCTCGTCAGGAGGATCTCGCCGGCGCCTCTGGACTCGACCTCGCTTGCCCACGCTATCGCGTCAAGGCCCGTGCCCTCCTTGCCCCCGTATATCATCACCTCAAACCAGTAGCGCCTGCCACTTTTTTTATCCCGGAATGCGTGCTTGCCTTTGCATTCAGTGCCTTCGCAATAACGTCGCTTGGCATCTATCGCTACCACCACGCACTGCTTGCCGAAAATCTCCATAAGCTGTTTTATCAGCTCCGGGCTCTTTACCGCCGCGGTGTTTATCGACACCTTGTCGGCCCCCGAAAGCAGGATGCCCCGGGCGTCCTCCAGCTTTTTGATGCCCCCGCCCACCGTGAACGGAATGTCTATCACGCTTGCCACCTTGCGCACCACGTTTTTCATCGTGTCGCGCCCCTGCTGCGACGCCGTGATGTCGAGGAACACCAGCTCGTCAGCGCCCTGCTCGCTGTACTTTTTCGCCAGTTCAACAGGGTCGCCGGCGTCCTTGACGTCTGCAAAATGCACGCCTTTTACCACGCGGCCATTGTCCACGTCAAGGCACGGGATTATGCGCTTTGCAAGAGTCATGCTATCGCCTTTGCCCTCTCTACAGAGACCTTGCCGTCGTACATCGCCTTGCCAAGTATCACTGCGGCGCACCCCACGCTCTTTACCCTCAGCACGTCCTCTAGGCTGGAGATGCCCCCGCTTGCGATTATTTTCGCCTTTTCGCTGAACGCGACTGCGCCTGCAAGCGTCTGTACGTCGGGGCCCGCAAGCGTCCCGTCCCTCTCTATGCTAGTTAGCAAAAAGTCCTCGACTCCCATTGCGACAAACCGAGATATAGCGTCTGTTACCTTGATGCCGGCAGACTCTTTCCAGCCTTTCACCATGACCGTACCGCCGGCTTGGTCTATCGAGATTACGACCCTGCCGGGGTGCTTTTTGGCCAGCTTTCTTACCGCCTCGGAGTCGCTGTAGGCCATCGTGCCAATTACAACCCTTGCGGCCTTTTCAAGCGCCTCCTTTGCGGCTTCCGGTGTCCTGATGCCACCTGCCACCTGCACCGGCGTTTTCACGGCCGACACCACCTTTGCTATCGCCTCTGCGTTGTTTCCAGTGCCAAACGCCGCGTCAAGGTCCACCACGTGGAGCATGTCGGCGCCGGCTGCCTCCAATTTTTTCGCAGTCTCTGCCGGGTCGTTGCTGTAGACGACCTTGTTCTGGGCGTCGCCTTTGACCAGCCTCACCACGCTTCCGCCCATGACGTCTATTGCAGGGATCACTCTCATTTCTTGTTATCCGCCCTGGCTTCCCTGCACATCGAAAGAAAGTTCTTGATCATCCTTGCGCCCACCTCGCCGGACTTTTCCGGGTGGAACTGGACGCCTACGAGGTTGCCCCTTTCCACCACTGCCGGGACCGTGGTGCCATAGTCAGACGACGCCGTGACCAGCTTTTTGTCCTTTGGCACCGTCTTGTACGAATGCACGAAATACACCCACGAGTCGTCCTCGATGCCCCTGAGGAACCTGCTATTGCTCTTGCTCTTTATCTTTAGGTTGTTCCAGCCCATGTGTGGCACCTTTACCTTGCCTTTTGGGAGCATCACCACTTCACCGTCCAGCACTTTCAGCCCATCCAGCCTGCCCTCCTCGCTCTTGTTGAACAGCATCTCCATGCCGAGGCATATCCCCATCACTGGCATCCCCTTTTCTATGGCAGAATCGAGATGCCTCGCATCCTTTTCAATTGACTGTATTGCAGGGTCAAAGTTGCCGACCCCTGGGAGCACAAGGCCGTCGTACTTTTCCAAGTTCTCCATGTCGTAGATAATGTCCACCTTTTTTGCGCCGTTTCTCTCCAGCGCTGATTTCAGGCTGAACAGGTTACCTGCGCCGTAATCAAATATCGCTATCTTTGTCATCATCGTCTCACATCGTGCCCTTGGTGCTTGGCACCCCTTTCCTCCTGTCGTCGACGCTTGCCGCCGCCCTGAGGGCTAGCGCAAACGCCTTGAGCGCGGCCTCGACCTTGTGGTGGTCGTTGTCGCCATACTCCACTACCATGTGGGTGCACGCGTTCAGTCCCTGCAAAAGCGACCTGCAAAAGTGCTCAAGGTCTTCCCTCGGGATGCCCTCTATGCTCGCGCGTTCCAGCTTGATGTCCATCTTGTGGTATTGGCGCTTCACCAGGTCGATTGCGACGTACGCAAGCGCCTCGTCCATGGGCACCATGGCGCTCCCAAACCTCGTTATCCTCGCCCTGTCGCCCAGCGCCTTGTCTATCGTCTGCGCAAGTGCTATTGCCACGTCCTCTGCAAGGTGGTGCACAATCTCGTCGTTTGACTTGCCGGCAAGTGTGATGTCCACCATCGAGTGCTTGCCTATCGAGGTTATGAGGTGGTCGATGAACGGAAGCCCTGTCTTTACTTTGGTGTTGCCAGAGCCGTCTATGTTGACCTCTACGGTGACTGCGGTCTCTTTGGTGATGCGCTCGACCCTAGCCTTCCTTGCAACAGCAGGAGAAGGAGCCAACACGCATCAACCCGCTTGTACTTTATATAATATCTTCGGCAAAAGGTCGACGCTTTTTGCCACCGCCTCGGCGTCCCTCTCTTTGAAAAGTTTCAGCGTCTTGGCCTGCTCGGGAGAAAAGCCATAGATCCCGACAAACGCAATGGGCAGGCCCGTTTCCTCCTGCGCCCTGCGGGCCATCAGCATGTCCTCCGCCGAGTCGCCACAGTATACAGCGTTTTTCGCGCCCATTGTTTTCATGGCCTTTTTTGCCGCGTACGGGTTTGGCTTGGCATGCTCCCGCTTTTCGTCCTCCAGAAACACGCAGGCGTCGATGTCGAAATACTTTATCACCTGCTTGAGCGAATATTCCGCGGCAAGCCTGCTTCTCCCGGACACTATCGCAAGGTTGCCACCAAACTTTTTGTGCAGGGTTTTCATCGTCTTTGTGCTCACGACTAGCTTGTCGTTGTCGATGAGCGGCCTTGCGTCCTTGCAGTATTTTGGCGCAATGCCGTTCTGCTTTTTGAACAGCGCCGGCCCGTAAAACAGCTCGTCAAATACCCTGCCGATGTAGCTATCTTTAACGGGCGCGGGGTAGGCAAGCATCTCTCTAGTTTTTGAAATGTCGTACCCTGAGAGGAACCTTTCGACGGACTCTATCCCGGTCTCGTCCGCGTTTTCTGCAACCTCGAAAAGAAACCTGCGCGCGCTGGCGGCGTTTTTCTGCTGTCGGCTCGCAAGCATGGCAAGCGCAATCGCATAGCTGGTGTCGGTGTCGTTGTTAAAGCCGCCGGACTGCCTGAACTTTAGTATCAGCCGGTCGGTGACGAGTCTGCGCATCTTTGTCCCTGACTTGGCAGCAAGCACGAAATCGACTGTCTCTTTTATCGCCTCGTTGTACGACCTGCGTATGTCAACGAGCACGCCATCGATGTCAAACAGCGCGCAGTCAAATTGCATCAGACGGTTGCACCTTTTACGCACGCAAGGAACCTGTCGTTCATCTCCTGCGTGCCAATCGTGACGCGCATGCAGCCCCTGTGGCCGGCGACGCTACCGAGCATCTTGACCACTATTGCTTCCATTTCAAGCGCCTTTGCAATCGCTGAATAATTCTTGCCTGTTTCGACGAACAAAAAGTTGGCGTCCGACCTGAACACCCTGATGATGCCGTCCATTCCTGCGAGCCTTTCAAAGACGCGTTTTCGCTCGCCCTTTATGCCCTCTATGGTCTTTTTCACGAAATC
>DASUXB010000094.1:0-2413 GCA_036378195.1 Nitrososphaera sp. | reverse complement strand
AGGGCGTTCGAGGAATTCGCGACTCTGGATCTTTTGTCAAAGGGCCGGGCAGAGATGGTTGTGGGCCGCGGCTCGTTCATCGAGGCATTTCCTCTGTTTGGCCTTCGACTGGAAGATTACGACTCGCTATTCGCAGAAAAGATTGAACTGTTGCTGAAAATCCGTGATAACGAGCATGTCCGATGGTCCGGAGAATTCCGGCCTGCGCTGACCGGACAGGGAGTCTATCCGAGGCCCCTGCAGAATCCATTGCCGATCTGGCTAGGCGTTGGCGGAACACCGGAATCATTCGTCCGGGCCGGCACACTTGGACTGCCATTGATGGTTGCAGTAATAGGCGGCGAAACACATCGCTTCCGGCCACTTGTTGACCTGTACAGGGAGGCTGGAAGAAGGGCAGGGCATTCGCCGGATCAATTAAAGGTGGGCCTACATTCACTGGGCTATGTCGCAGAGACGACGCAACAGGCAGCCAGCGACTTTTATCCCGGCTACATGCGGGCCATGAACAAAATCGGCAAGGAGCGCGGATGGCGTTCGATAACTCGCGCAGAATATGATATGCAGCGTGGCCCACAAGGGGCACTGATAATCGGCGATCCTGATGAAGTGGTCGAAAAAATAATTCGACATAGCAAGGCACTTGGCGGCATATCCCGCGTCACTTTTCAGATGGATCCGGGTTCATTATCTCAGGAAAGGATGGTGCGGGCAATCGAGCTGCTAGGCGAGCGCGTCGCTCCTGCACTACGTGAAATAGAGGTTGACACAAAATGACAGAAGAACAGAGCGAGCTTGGCACAGGCACACTTGGCATAGACGAGCCAACTGCCAGAGAGATGATGGGCTACTACAAGATCAGCCATGACGAGTTTGTAAAGTATGTCAAGAACTTGGGGATTGATCACGATGATTAGGCAGAAAGGTGACAACAACCTGAAAATAGCAATCATCCAAGTATGCGACATGGCAGGGTTGCGTATTGGCTGCAAAAGTAATAATCCGCCCGCTCTTTGGTTCTCCGGGAACAGACACCCCTTGGGGAGCAATCGCTTTTAAGTCATTTGCCACAGGCAAGATATGAGTACCAAAAAAATATTCGTAAACCTGCCGGTCAAAGACCTCAAAAAGACGATGGAGTTCTTTGGCAACCTGGGGTTCGGGTTCAACCCGATGTTCACCGACGAAAACGCCGCCTGCATGGTGATAAGCGAGGACATTTACGCCATGCTGCTGACGGAAAAATTCTTCAAGGGCTTTATACCGGGCAGAGAGATCTGCGATTCCCGCAAGAGCACCGAGGCGTTAGTTGCGGTGTCCCTTGAAAGCCGCGCCAAAGTCGACGAGATGATCAAGAAGGCAGTGGCGGCCGGAGGCTCGGAATACAGAGAAACGCAAGACTATGGCTGGATGTACGGCCGCGCCTTTCAGGACATAAACGGGCACATCTGGGAGCCTTTTTACGCAAACATGGATGCCCTGCCGGAGGAAATGAAGAACAAGAAGTGATGCCGTGAAAAAATGGACTTGGCTGCCGGAACGACGCGGTGCGATTCATCCAGAATTACCAGAGCGCCCTTCCAGCAGTAGCCGGTCTATGCAGCGCACAAACTCTCCCAGTTCCTTGGGAGGCAGCCTCATCTTTCTGAATTCATCCACGTTTACCCCGCGTTTTTCAAGCTTCTCGTACAGCTCTTCTTCGACGTTTTTATGCTTCATGCTGCGCGCCTGCCCCTTTCAATGGAATAAAGGCCACGTCTCTTTTCCGGCAGGCAGGACAAGAAGAAAAGCTGGAAGGTGTTGCTGCAATTGCAAATACGGAAGCAGTCCAGAAACACGACTTGCAAAGGACGAAAAATAATTCGTGAGCAGCACTTGCGCCTGCTAGCACCCCTTTTATCCTGGAGCCGCCGTCATGTTCTTCTCTCAAGTTCAATATCAAGACCATCCGCGCACAGAGACACCCAAACACAAAGCCGGCCCCAGCTCATCAATACATACACACACATTCTCTTTAACTGGTGAGATGGGGCGGTGGCTTGCCTTCGGGGGTATATGCAAGTTTTTTGTTACAAAGCCTTGCTATAAGCAGCTTGAGTACATTGTGTACTATGTGTACGTGCCTGATATATCAGGCTCCGGATCAGGGAATTATTGCCAATATCGCATTGTATGAGTCTTTCGCGCTTTTATAATAATGATGTTCTAGTATTCGAGTAAGCATACAGTTTACGTAATTTATTAACTGTATTTTTGCAAGAAAAATAGGATAGTAACTAATTTTTCCAAAATGATAAAAAGGCCGGACAGTTCCTTCATCAGTCAACGAAACTTGACTCACCCAACTGAAGCCGCCACATTCAGGTTCGAAAAAGTAGTGCTTGACCAGCTCAGGCTGGAGGCCGAGCAAAAA
>DASUXB010000093.1:0-2522 GCA_036378195.1 Nitrososphaera sp. | reverse complement strand
TGACTAGAATAATCTGGTGGAGATCTGGAAAAAAGTATATCAGCAAAAACTGCCAAGCACCGCATAGATGGTAGAGACAGGAGTCTTGGTGTCCGCGCTTGCCGGCGCGGGGTCATTCTTTTCGCCGTGCATACTGCCCATACTGCCGGCGTTCATCTCGTACCTGTCCGGCTCGACGCTCTCGGAAGTGCAGAACCAGAACCAGAACCAAGGACAACAGTCAGCAGCCGGCGCGGGATCGTCAATCACGCTCAAGCGCTCGACGCGCCTCAACATTTTCCTCAACACCGTGTATTTCGTGTTGGGCTTTTCGCTCGTGTTTGCTGTGCTCGGCGTGATATTCAACTCTGTGCTGGCAGGAGTCGGCACCGGCTTTCAGGGCACGCTGCAGACCGTCGGCGGCATAGTCATCATGGCCTTTGGAGCCTACCTGATACTCTCCACGAGATTTGCGAGGCTCAACTTTGAAAAGCGCATGACAAACCTTCCAAGATTCAAGACGAGCTACATCACGTCGTTCGTCTTTGGCGCCGCGTTTGCGTCTGGCTGGACGCCGTGCGTCGGGCCTATCCTCGGAAGCACGCTTGCCCTTGCCGCGACTTCGCCGGGAGCCGCGTACAACTCGCTCATTGCATACTCTCTCGGCCTTGGCGTGCCGTTTCTGATAACGGGCGCGTTCTTTTCGCAGGCGACAGGCATAATCCGCAGGATGGTCAAGCACCTAAAGTATTTCAACCCTATAATGGGGGGCATCCTCATCCTGCTGGGCATACTCGTGTTCACTAACCAGCTGGCGACTCTTGCCAACTTTCCACTTGCAGACCAGATAATCAACATGGAAAGGGGAATAGGTTGAGAATAATAATATGAACAGGGACAACGCAAGCGCCCTTGCCGTCGGAGTCGCAGTAGTGGTACTCATCGCCGGCTTTGGGTTTTACTTCAACAACCCCGCGCTGAACAACAAGGCGCCGGCAGGCCAGAGCGGAACAATAATCCCGGCGGCTGCCAACAGCACTACTCTCACTGCAAAACCGCATATTGACAAATCACAATTCAAGCAGGCGCCAGAGTTCGTCGGCATCTCCAACTACATCAACTCGCCGCAGCCGTTCAAGCTTGCCGACCTGAAGGGCAAGGTGGTGCTAGTCGATTTCTGGACGTACAGCTGCATCAACTGCATCCGCACGATCCCGTACCTGAACGCGTGGTACGAAAAGTACGCCGACCAGGGTCTGGTCATCGTAGGCGTCAGCACGCCCGAGTTTGACTTTGAAAAGAGCCCGCAAAACGTCCAGGCCGCGGTTGAAAAGTTTGGGATAAAGTACCCTGTGGTGCAGGACAACGACCACGGCACGTGGAACGCCTACCAGAACCGCTACTGGCCGCACAAGTACCTCGTGGACGACGAGGGGTTCATCCGCTACGACCACATCGGCGAGGGCAACTACGCCGAGACCGAGAAGGTTATCCAATCATTGCTGCAGGAGCGAGCGGCGGACCTTGGCCAGAACGCGACCATAGACACGTCATCGACGGCCAAGCCGGAGAACGCGCAGAGCGTCGACTTTGGCCGGATAAACACGCCCGAGCTCTACTTTGGCTACCAGTACGCCCGGGAGAACCTTGGAAACCCTGAGGGCTTTGATCCCGGCAAGATCGTGAAATACGCGCTGCCCGGAAACATCAGGCCAAACGCCATCTACCTTTCCGGCGACTGGCTCAACAACGCGGACAGCATGGAGCTGAAAAGCCACACGGGCAAGATAGTGCTAGACTATTCCGCAAAATCAGTCAACATCGTCGCCGGCGGGACCGGCAAGGTGCACATATCGGAAGACGGCCACGAAGTGGGAGCCGACCGGGGCGCCGACGTAAACAAAGACGGCACGGCTGACATCAACGGCCAGCGCCTCTACAGCCTTGCGACGCACGGGGGATACGCCGACCGAACCCTTACAATAGACGTGACGGGAGAGGGGTTCAAGATCTACACCTTTACCTTCGGGTAAGAGGAAAAGGAGGAAAGCTTGTTCCGCCCACAAGAAAACTCTTCGTTTTATGTAAAATTGGTACTATGACATTCGATACCGTCAAATGGCATCAAATGGTCATGCCTGCCAAAGACAAGCGCGCTCCTTAATTCCAGCTTTGCCTGCTAGACAGCAAAAGGGGAGAGAATGGAAGCTTTCCCGAGCATCCCGTTCTCCCTCCGCGGCGTCGAAAACCATGTATGTGTGTTGCCGACGCCGCGACTCTCCCCTTTGAAAAATTAATGCCGTTCTGTAACGCTTTGGCAACCTTTTTGTGAACTACTCTTGCTGCTTGTTAAAGCCAAAGTAGCAGGCGTGGCACAACTCCTTGCCGTATATCACGCCCGAGTTGCCGCACTTTACGCAGACCTTCTCGTGGTCGACGGTCGAGTCCAGAGACTTGGCCTTTTGCAAGCACTTGCCGCATATCGGTGCGTCTAGGTTGTAGCTGGAGAGAAAGCCTGCACCACATTGCGTGCATTTCAGGCT
>DASUXB010000092.1:0-6159 GCA_036378195.1 Nitrososphaera sp. | reverse complement strand
CGCCAGGCACTGGGAGGAGGCGCCGGTCAAGTTTGACGCGTGGCTCAAGCAGAGAACCCGGTGGTTCCGCGGATGGATGCAGAGTTTTTGGAAATACTCTGGCATATTGTTGCTCCAGCCGACTGTTGCAAAGAGGATGGGTTTTCTGGGGATATTTTCAACACTCGTGATGTTAGTCAGCCCGCTCATAGTGGTGCTCAACCTGGTCGCGTACGCGCTCACTGCGTTATGGCTGCTTGGAGGGTCGGGGCTGGTTCCGCAGCTGATTACCGCGGACACCGTTCCTTTCTGGACGATAATACCGCTTGGGTTCAACGGCCTTTACTATTATATCTGGATAAAGGGAGCCAGGCTGGAAGGCATTGAGGTAAAGACTTTGAAGTATCTGCCACACATGTTTTTTTACATGAACGTCATGATGCCCATTGCATCTCTGCGGGCTATTTATCAAGAGCTTTTCAAGTCTGTCTTTTGGGAAAAGACGACCCATCATGGAAGGGGCGTAAGGTCGACCGCGGTAGAAAAGCACTAGAAAAAAAGTTCCACCTGCAGGCATGCTGTCAAACCACATCGTCGAATCGTGCTTTGTCTCAAAATTTACATATATCAGACGAATTGGCGATATCAAAAAAGTCGCCTTCGCTAGTTTTTTATTCTTTTACAGTCGGGTTCGTCTCGTCAGTGATGAGCTGCAGCAGGTCGGCCCTAGTAAAGGGCTTTCTGAGAACCTTGACGCTGTCGTTCTGCACCTTCTTTGCTATGTCTTCCTGCGTGTACTCAAACGCCGTGATGAATATGACCTTGGTGTTGGGCGATATCGGATGGATGTTCTTGTAGACTTCAAAGCCATCCATGCCGGGCATCCTGATGTCCATAACCGCCATGCCGTACTCGGTGCCGTTGCGCTTGGCGTTCTCTATCGCCTTGACGCAGGCAGGACCACTTTCCGCAGTCTCGACGTCAAACCCGCGCTTTTTGAGCACCTCCCGGATGGAGCTGCGTATGTCCTCCTCGTCGTCTACTATTATCGCCTTTTTCAGTTTCATGGGGAAGTGCCTGCCCACGGAGGAGTAGATCTCTGGTATCGCTGCAGGGTCGACTATTCCAATTGCAATGAGCGTCAGGTCGTTGTCCAGAGGGTACATGATGATGTCCATTGCGTTATACTGGACGTGGATGTTTGACGTTATCCCGGTCGTGGGGCTATTGACGTTGAACGCGCCCTTGGCGATGTTTGTGCGCAGCGCCGTCTTGACGATGTCCTCCGGCGAGAGTTGGCGTATGGAGCTCTGGGGCAGCTGGCGCGCGGCCTTGGCCATGATGTTGGCGTACTTGTCAGTGACCATAACAAGATCAAGCTGCTTATTTTCTGCAAGAATGGTCTTGCAGCGGCTAGTATAATCAGTTTCTGTATTTGACGTACTGAATCAATTCCTCCCTGATTTTAAAAACATTTTGTTGTACAAGAGGCGGCCTCTGCAAAAGTGGTCTGTATCTGAGATACGGCGCTGGTTTTTAATAATGGGGCCGACCTTGCCTTGGTGAGACACACATACCATGGGCGACAGCGCGTTTTTGGATTCTTTTACCGACGAGGAAAAAGCCGCGCTAGCCGGCCACTTTTCAAATACTGACAAGGCGGTGTTTGCTCTGACCACCCCGCGGCAGGTGGACAGGGGCGCGCTGATGTCCCGGTATTCCCGGACAGACAAGAGTATGCGCAGGGTCTTTCTTGACGAGTTTGCCAAGAACCCGAACCGGGGCGAGGAATTTTACCGCAAGGTCTTGCTCGAATACGGCGACGACTCGGTCGCCGAGCTTGGCGAGGCGCAGGTGGCCCTTGAGGGCATATCAAACGTCGTGGCAAAAAAGATAGAGGACCGCAGGATAGGGCTTTCGTACCTGGAAAAGTCGTCACGCTACGTCCCGTTCGACCAAAAGGTAGCCGGCGGCTTGTACCGCTACCTGCGGGAGGGTCGCATAATGTCGTCAAGGCACGCCGACCGCTATCTTGCAGCCTGCGATCTTGCGTTTGACACCTACAGCAAGAGCCTGTCTGCCATGACGAAATTCCTGCAAGAGCAGGAGCCGATAGAAAAGTTCTCGTTCTTTGATTCCTCTCTACAAAAGGAAAGGCAGTTTGGCTCTCTGAAGGAGCAAAAGGACATCGACTCGGCGCAGCGAATATACCGCGTCACGATAAGGGCCAAGGCGCTCGACCTTTTGCGCGGCCTCCTGCCCGCCTCAACGCTGACAAACGTCGGCATAACCGGCAACGGCAGGGCGTTTGAATATCTGCTCACGATAATGCACGGCTCGCACCTGTCGGAACTGCGCTCGCTTGGGGAGCAGCTGCTCTCTGAGCTGAACGGTGTGATACCCTCGTTTGTCCGGCGCGCAAACGACAAGCACGGCCAGGCCATGCAGGCGTATTTTGCCAAGACGGAGGACGCGGTGCGGGACCTTGCAAAAAAGCACCTGTCCGGGATAGGCCCTGAGCCAAGCCCCGAGAAAGTCAGGCTGCTGGAACCGGAGGACAACTTTGCGGCAGAGGTCAAGGTGGCGTCTGCCGTCCTGTACGAACAGGCTGACGGCCGGCCCCTTGAAAAGGTGATGAGGTATGTAAAGTCCATGTCGTCGCAGGACAGGCACGGCATAATCCGCACCTACACGCAATACCGCGAGAACCGCCGGCAGCGGCCGGGCAGGGCATACGAGATGGTCGACTGCACCTTTGAGCTATTTACAAACTTTGGCATGTTCCGCGACATGCACCGGCACCGCGTGCTGACTCTAGAGCGGCAGCTGCTGTCGACGAGACACGGCTATGACATGCCCGGGGAGATAAAGGGCGCCGGCCTTGCAAAAGAGTTTGCAGAGTGCATGTCCTCGTCGAGGGACGCCTATGAGGCGATTGCAAAAGAGATGCCAGAGGAGGCGCAGTACGTTGTCAATTTCGCATATCGGTATCCGTATTTCATGAAGATGAACCTGCGAGAAGCCTGCCACCTGATTGAACTGCGCACTGTGCCGCAGGGCCACCCGGACTACCGGCAGGTCTGCCAGGATATGTACAGGCAGCTGCAAAAGGCACACTCAGTCCTCGCGGAAGGAATAAAGTTTGCCGACATGAACTCGTACCAGCTGGAACGCTTTGACGCCGAAAAGCGCACCGAGAAAAAGAGGCAGGAATCGGAAAGGCAATGAGGCGCTTTGTATGGCAATATATGCCAGTAAATGCCATTGCTGACCAATGTTTATATATTACCGTGTAATACCATTATATGGTAATCGAAATGGTCGATACAACGAAATCAAGCAGCAAGGAAGAAACGACGACAAGCAGGACAGACGTAATTGACGCAGTAAAGGACAACTATATCCGCACGGTGGACGAGATAGCCAAGGTTCAGCCGCAGTATTTACAATCAATTTCTAACCTCCAGCTGGACTACATCCAGACAACCAAGAACCTTATCCAGACCGCGTTTTCTGCGCAAAAGCAGGTGGCAAGCAACGTGAACGCCCCGGCAAGCCCGTATGCAGACCTCTTTGTGAAGCAGGCAAACGAGGTGACCAACAACGCGATAAGGGCAGTCGGCATCAACAACCAGCTGACCATCAACGCTCTGGACGCCGCAAGGGAGAACCTAAAGATCTACAACAGGTCGATAGATGCCGTCTCTGACTTTGGCACCAACGTCGCCAAGGCGTGGACTGCATTCTACACCCAGTCGCAGCAACAGTTCATACGCTAAGAACTTCCGGGCCTTTTTGGCCTTCTCTTTTTTCTCTTTTCCTGATTTTAATAAAATACAATCCTGTAGAATCTGGTAAAACGCCCGCTGACAAAATAATGCAACAATTTTGACACCGTCATCATTATACCTACTTACAAACAATTGCGCATGAGCGAAGAAAAGCTCGCATTCGTAGGCAAGCAAGTCAAGGACATCTATGGGACATTCATCGGAAAAGTAGTAGGCATAATCACGGAAATCGACGGCGAGATCGAAAGCGTCGGCGTGGACTGCGGCTCTGCAGGAATCAAGCAGCTCCCGTACGAGCAGCTGGTGGTCCAGGGCGATTTCGTGTTCTTTATTCCCAAGTGGAGGCTGGAAGCGCAAAAGCTCATCAGGCAAAAGTCGCTCACTCTCAAGAGGATGAAGGCACTTCATGAGATAGTCGCGGAAAACGACGGCATGAAGGAAGATGCAGAACTTGTGTCGATAAAATACGAGAAAAAGCTGGGCGAGATTAACGAGGCAGAGAAGGCAGTCAGTGACAAGCTGACGGCGCGCCTTTCAGAGCTTGACGCAGAGGCCAAGCAGGTCAAGGCAGTGCTCTTTGACGCCAAGCTCCAGTTCAGGAGCAACGAGATGAAGGAAGAGACGTACCAGCAGGTCAAGATCAACACGGACGAGCTGGTTGAGCACATCAACAATGAAAGGACCGAGATCGGAAACGTCAGGGCCAAACTGTCAGGGCTGACAATCGACAGCGTCACGACCGAGGCGACGGCTACTACTACTGGTGCCACCTCCCCGGTGGATTCTGCGCCAGCAGTCACGACCGCCGAGCCGGCCCCGCAGCCAGAAACCTCACAGGCAGAGCCAGTGACAGCCGCGCCAGCAGAGGAAAAGCCGATAACGGTCACGGCAAGCAACGGTGAAGGCCACGACGCGGCCTGGCTGAATCAGGTAATACAACAGCAGTAAAAACACATCCCCGCCGGTTTTTCCGGCGCTTTTCTTCGTTTATCTGTTTATTGGATGTTCTGGCAATATGGTTAATCGCGCAATTTCCAGGGGCAAAAGGGTAAGCAAGATATAAGTAAAATGAATTTTGAAATACAGATGCAGGGATGCTGCAGATAGCTGCGCGCAAGAAGCTGCCGTTGTACGTGCTGCTCGGCTCAATTGCTGCAATACTGTTTCTGGTAGCCTACGTCGCGGCAAACGGAACCGGCGAAGGCCCTGTCGGCGAAGGGTTTGTGAACGAGGAGCTTCCGCCTCCCGGGGCGTTTCCTTACTTTCTAAAGCCGATAACCTGGCTGATGATAGTGGTCTTTGCCGGTTGGTTCTCTTTTCTGGAGCTGATGAAGGACCGGCTTAAAATCCTCGACAGCAACTGGAGATACTTTTATGCGATGGTCCTGTTCATAATAACGGCCATCTCGTTTTACGAAATCCTCTTTAATTTCATGTACTGGGGCGCCATCCTGTCAAGGCAGTCTGCAGCCAATCTCGACCCTGACAGCGTGGCAAACGGCTTTCCTTCGCAGCTGTACCAGGTGAACATCGTGTTTGCCACCAAGGTGGGAGTCACCATCTTTGCCTGCGCGGTGTACGCGTTTGCGGTGCTAAAGTTTTCCAGCAGCAAATGAAAAGGATTAATTAATTATATTATCGTCCGGGTTCAGTGCAATTTTGATGCCTGACATGATACAGGACAACGCGCACCGCTACTTTGCCACCACCGTCGCCCTCGTGACTACAGACGGCAAGTGGGGCAAGAACGTGATGGCGGCAGAGTGGGCCATGCAGGTCTCGTACGAGCCGATGCTTATTGCCATCTTTGTCCACGACTCGCCGACTTTGTGGAACATAAAGGAGGCCGGCGCGTTTGGGGTCAACATCGCCGCAGACGACCAGGCGGGGCTAGTCAACATCGCCGGCGGCTATTCCGGGACAGAGATCGCCAAGCTTGCGATACCCGGGACTTTTGAGACGTACGCAGGCAAGCGAGTCCCACTGATAAGGGGATGCGCTCTTGCGTGCGAATGCAAAGTCGTGTCCGTACAGGAAATGGGCGACCATGTAATGGTGGTCGGAGAGGCCGTGTCTGCGGCGTTTGACGAATCAAAGTCTCCTCTGATATACACGCAGGGTAACTACCGCAAGATTGGAGGCAAGCTTGCGTCGGCCAGAAAAACAGTACGCCTGCCGCCAGGGGCGTTTGCCGAGCTCAAGCAGATGTCCGGCGGGCAGTTTGTGCTAAAGGCCGCAGTCGCAATCGTCAAGGACAGCAAAAAGAAAAAGAAGAGGATGCTGTTTGCAAGGGTTGCTAGCTCGTCATCATGGATGCTGCCTGTAACCGTGCCTGAAAGGAGCACGGACTATAGAAAGGCGCTTTTGCTGCATCTTGCATCGATGGGCG
>DASUXB010000091.1:0-7083 GCA_036378195.1 Nitrososphaera sp. | reverse complement strand
CTCGCAGGTGGTGAAACTCGTCGAAGAGGCGATGGGCAAAAAACCGGCGATGCAGAAACTCGTGGACAAAGTCGCAGGGTATTTTGCGTACGCGGTGATGGCAATAGCCGTCGCGACCTTTGGTGCGTGGTACGCGCTTGCGGCAGGAGGAACAGAGGCGGCGATAATCCCGGCAGTCGCGATTCTGGTCGTGGCGTGCCCGTGCGCGCTCGGCCTTGCAACGCCCACCGCGATAATGGTCGGCATGGGCAAGGGCGCCTCGCACGGGGTGATATTCAAGAGCGGCGACGCAATAGAAGCCCTCAGCAAGGTCAGGGCAATCGTGTTTGACAAGACAGGCACGCTTACGCAGGGCAGGCCGCAGGTCACGGACGTGATACAGCTAAAGCAAGAGGTTGGCGCGCAAGGCCAGAGCGTGCCCGGCGGCGCAGGCGTGCTGCTCCTTGCCGCCACTGCAGAAAACTACTCGGAGCACCCACTTGCAAAAGCGATAATCGGCCACGCCAAGGGAGCAGGAATCGAGCCGGCAGAGGTGTCAGACTTTCAGGTGACTCCCGGTATGGGCGTGACTGCTGTTTGGGATGGCGCCACAGTCAGGGTGGGCAGCAGAGAGTTCATCGAACAGGCAGGCATAGGCACCGGCTCTTCCGTGCAGGCTGTGGAAAACCTGCAGGCGCAGGGCAAGACAGCGGTGCTAGTATCTGCAGGAAGCGACGTTATTGGAGTAATTGGCCTGATGGACGCGCCAAAGCCGGAGGCAAGGGAAGCGGTAGAGGCTCTAAAGAACCTAGGAATCGAGCCGGTGATGGTTACAGGCGACAACAGGAGGACTGCAGAGGAGATAGCCCGGCAAGTCGGCATAGAGCGGGTCTATGCTGGCGTGCTTCCGTCCGGCAAGGTTGACGCGATAGCCAAGATACGCAAGGCAGGCACGGTGGTGGCCATGGTGGGCGACGGCATCAACGACGCCCCCGCTCTGACTGCGGCCGACGTGGGCATGGCAATTGGCTCTGGCACGGACCTTGCCATAGAGGCAGGGAGCGTTGTGCTCGTGAAAAGCGACATTCGCGATGTGGTATCGGCTGTAGAGATTGCGAGAAAGACGGTGGGCAAGATAAAGCAGAACCTTGCGTACGCGTTTCTCTACAACGTCGTCCTGATACCGGTAGCGGCGATGGGGTTGCTCTATCCAGCTCTTGCGGGCCTCGCAATGGCCGCAAGCTCGGTGTCTGTGACTGCAAGCTCGCTTGCGCTCAAAAGGTGGAAACCGAGGCTGTCAAGCTAGCGGGTTCTTTTCTTCTTTTTTCTTTGAAAGGGAGAGAAGGCTGACCTTTTCTGCCTCGTCGTTTGCCCTGTACACTGATTCCTGCTGGCGGTGCAACTGCTCTTTTCGTGCCTTCCATCCGGCCATTGCCGCTTTGTGATCCCCGGAAAGATCGTCATTGCCTTCGCTACCAGTCAAGTCTCTACGCACCATTGGCAGCAGACCCTGATTTTTAATCTTTTATCCGACTACACTTTTTTATCAGGCGCCTGCGGAAAGTACCCTATATGAAGGCCGTCAGGGTCGAGGATGCGGACATACGCAAGCCCATAGTCATAGCCGCCATGCAGGACATGGGCAACGTCGGGAGCATCGCCATCGACTTTGTAAACAAGAGCCTCGGCACGCGGCCGTTCAGGCATATTACAATTCCATTTCCAAACTATGTCGTGGATAACGGCGGGTACATCGACTTTCAGCGGGAAAAGTGGGAGTACAGGTACGGCTCTGACGGATCGGTGGTCGTGTTCGGGGGCGGGATGGGCCAGCCCCAGACCAATCAGGAGCTCTACGACTTGTGCCAAGACGTTATAGAAGTCGCAAGGCAGTATTCCGCCCAGCTCGTATACACGCTCGGCGCTTTTCACACCGACAGGAAATACGGCAAGAGTCCAAAGACCTTCTTTGCGGCAACGACGCAAGAGCTTGCAGGGCAGATACAGCGCCTTGGATTAGAGCCGACGCCCGGCTCGTCGCTCATCACAGGATTTAACGGCCTCATCTTGGGCCTTGCCAAGGAGGCCGGCCTGCAGGGAATAGGGCTGTACGCAGAGATCGACGACCCGCAGGTACCCCAGTTCCGCGCGGCAAAAAGCCTGCTTGCTACGCTAGAGAAACTGACGTACCAGAAATTCCGGGGCATGGAAGAACTTGACGAGATGGCTTCAAGGGTAGAAAGCGAAGGCAGTAACGATCTCTAGAGCTTTTTCAACTGCACGCCACTGTCAAGCCGATCTATCTTGCGGCAGATCATCTTGTACGAATCCACAATTTCGGCTTCTATGACCCCGGGAAGGTGCTGGATATTTGGAACATAGTTGCTGACGATGTAAAAATCGTGCACCCTGACCTCTACTGCAATGTCTTTGGCCTTCAGGTCGTCGGCGCCGGATTTCAGCGTTACCTGCAGTGCGCCGGCAAACTTTTTTTCAGTCTCTGTCGCAAGCGGGTAGCGGCCGGACCTTATAGAATCCTGAATCATGGCGCACAGCTCCGAGACCTTCATTATTATATTATCAATCCGGTGTAAACTGTAGGCGTAATTAACCTGCCGCTCACTCTTCTTCCCCTTCTTCTTTTTCCTTTTTCTTTTTCTCTACCTTTTCTTCTTCCGGCTTGGCGCCAGAGTGCACCTTTAGCTGGCGCCTATACATGGTCGCAATTTCGTCGGTGGTGGTCGCATCCTCTGGCTCCTTGTCGTCGCGGATCTTACCCGTGAACTTGGGGAACCGCAGTGCAAGGCCATAGCCATCTCTTATTGTGCCCATTGCCGCGGTGTGCGACGGGCTGAGTGTTATCTCTGACGCGATGACCTCGATTACTATCGCCGGCTCGAACCACACATCCATGTCCATGCCCGTGTCCACGCGGGCGTGCTTTTGGTGTATCACGTGCTTTTCCAGCTCGCGGTAAAACTGGTCAAGGTGCTCGTCGGTAAAGCCAGTCCCCACCTTTGTCACGCTCCGGAAAATGTCCTCCTTTGGGTCGTACGCCGCCAAAAGCAAAGCGCCGTACTTGCCCACGCGCCTTCCCCGGCCGTGTAGCGCGCCCACGATGACAAGATCAAGCGTGTCCGCTAGTTCCGTCCGGTATTCGCGTTTTAGCTTCACCCACAGGTACTCGCGCGCTCCTGCGCGGTACGTGCTAGACGGCATCTTTACCATGACTCCTTCGCAGCCGTTCTCTATTGCAGAAGCCATGAAGCGATCAATCTCACCAGGCTCTTTTGCAACTACCTGCGGCACTATTTTCAACATCGTCATGTCGTTATTCTTGTTCTTGTTATTGACGACCGTCTTTGCCAAGAGCTTTCTGCGCTCGTCGTACGAAAGTTCCGTCCGGCTCTTGCCGTCAAGGTAGAGCATGTCGAAAAGGTTGATGACGACTGGATAGTTTTCCATCGCCTCTTCAATACCGTGCTTGCGCCTTCGGTGCATGAGCTGCTGAAACGGCAGGTACTCGCCCGTCTGCAGATTTACCGCTACGACCTCGCCTTCCATTATCGCCTCCTTGCAGGCAAGCGACATTGCGGCCTTGCTCACGTCGGGGTAGTGGTCGGTTATCTTTTCTAGCCTGCGCGAAAATAGTTCGACGCGGTCCTTGCCCTTGTGTATCTGGACACGCTCGCCGTCCAGCTTGTACTCGACTGCGGCACGGCCATCCATGCGCTCCATTGCCTCTTCTGAAGTGGAGACGCGCTCGGCAAGCATCGGCCTTATCGGCTTGAACAGGGTTATCTGGACAGCCTTGACTGCGTCAAGACCTTTTGTTGCAAGCAGCTTGGCTACCGTGCCAAGGTCGCTTGAAACGTTGTAGGCGTTTTCAAGCGCCTTTCTGTTTGCCTTGTCGCCGGTAAATGCAAGGGCTAGCGCGTCAAGCACAGTATAGTCTGCGATGCCAAGACGCAGAGCCCCCATGACAAACTTCATGATGTAGCGCCCCTCTTCCGGCGTGGAATCGTTGAGCAGGCTTGCGACTAGGCGCAGTTTCGTCTCCTGCGACCCTGGTCCAGTGGTCTTGGCAATCTTGTCAAAAGTGCAGTAGACGCGCTCTACAGTCATCTGCTCTGAAAACAAGGTCGACTGGCCCTTTGACACCATGGCCTTGCCGGCGGTGTCGCCAATGTCGCCTGTGTCCCGGTATATTGTCTCAATCTCGGTCATGCCCCTGCCGGATGAGCTTGCTATGGCCCTGAGTGCCATGCGCTCTGCAAGGCCCATCTCTATTCCCTCATAGTCTGGGTACAGCTTGCCCTGTATGAGGTACGTCACCTTGTCTATCAGGTCCGCCGGCGTCTTTTTCAACAATGCAACTAGATGATCGGTAAGGGCCAGTCTGCTGGATGTCTGCTCCATCTTGCAAAACGTCTCTACCAGCGGCTGAAAGTCCACGGCTAGAGCTTGGGCGGTTCCCGCTTTAAGGTTTGTTTGAATATGAATATTAAAGGGGAAACCGGTAAAAGGGCAGATTACGAATGGGCGGAAACAAGAACAAGCCAGCAGCAAAACAGGACAAGGGCACGGCAGTGGGCCCGGCCGGCGAGATAAAGACGGCGGCAAAGGAAGAGAAGAAAAAGCCGCAGCAAAAGCAAAGGCTGGCAGTAACGATTGACGAGAACCAGGGCATGAAGGCCATCCAGAACATGAAGGCAATCACCGTTCAGTCGGTCGCAAAGGCCGCGGGAGTAAAGATCTCGGTGGCAAACTCGCTGGTAAAGACGCTTGAAGCGAAAGGAGTCGTCAAGAAGGTCGGCGGCTACAGCGGCCACAGGGTGTACGCCAAGGTCAAGTAGTAATAGTAGCCAGCCTTTTTACGGCTATAACGTCGCCTGCCTGCACGCCTTCAATGACTTTGATATTGCTTACTATTTTCCCTACCGCGTTCATCGCCTGCGTCGTGCAGTCTTTAACGATAAAGCAGATTGCACCGTTTGACGGCAGAAAAGCAAGGTCTCCCCGCTTGAACTGCGTCCGCGTCTTTTCCGCTCCGATGACAAGCCCGGTCTCGATGTAGACGAACTTGTCCTCAAGCCTGTGCACCCTGTCCTGCACAGGCAGGCCCTTTAGCAGCGCGCTCGTAGTCAGCGGCGCAAGGTGG
The DNA here is from genome assembly GCA_036378195.1 of Nitrososphaera sp. Taxonomy (GTDB): domain Archaea; phylum Thermoproteota; class Nitrososphaeria; order Nitrososphaerales; family Nitrososphaeraceae; genus Nitrososphaera. The sequence continues at coordinate 1,943 of DASUXB010000091.1, read as the reverse complement.
CGCACCAGCTCGCACTCGGCAGAGCCCTTGCCGGTGACTTCCGCCGCCAACCTGACCCTTGACACGGAACCAGCAGCCTGCACAAAGTCTGAAAAGCGCCGATGTAATGAAAACGTTTCTGGAAAAACCGCAGAAAAGCATCTTGAAAAATTCGCAACATTTAATTAGATAGCAACCAACTTTTCCATACATTCTTGGTAATCAAGCGCTTTACAAAAAAATCTGCTGCACGCAAGTCCTCCGCCTCCAAGACCAAGGGTAAAAAGGGTGCGGAGGCCGAAGTAGAGGAGACCAAGAAGTCGAACCGCCCGGCCGATGAGGTGGTGACTTATTCTGAGCAAGAGTACGAGCTAAAAGAAGTCCCTGCGCAGGGAAACAAGATTCTGATTGGCCTGCCATGGCTCACGAGGTTCGAGCGCGCAAGGATCACAGGGGCCCGTGCGCTGCAATTGTCGCTTGGCGCGCCGCCGCTGACAAAGCCGGACGGCGCCAACACTTCAATCGCGCTTGCGATGCTAGAGGTAGAGAAAAAGGCTCTCCCCATTTCCATACGCCGTGTATTGCCAAACGGCATGTATCAGGACATACCGATTGACTGGATGAAGTAGAAAAAGATCCAATCAATCCTCTGCATTTTGCATTTTTGGGCATATTTCCCTAATAGTATGAAAGACAATTGATGATTGCTACAAATGTTGCAGATGCATCTTCTAGCGGCAGGCATTCTGGCACTTGCAGCCTCGGCGCCGATAACTGCAAACGTTATTCCGCAAGCCCAAGCGCTATGCACAGTAGATGACGACTGGCCCGAAAAGCCGTGTCTTGACTCCCCGCCTTATTCAAAGTCCTACCTCAAAGAGGTATGGCAAAAGTACTATGACTACAAAGGCAAAGAACGGATGGAGATGAAAAAGGTGGCAATGGATCAAGCAATCAAGGATGGGAAACTAAAAGAGTGGATCGAAGATGGGGACACTTTGAACTATCATGCCAATTACAATACGTATTTCTATTACTACATAAGCGACCAGGTACCTGACATGTACAACTCTTCTTGGATGGTCAGAAATGACGTAGCTGATATTACATACGGGATCGATGATCCAACATCATTTATCGTGCTTGCAGGGATTTGTACTGCAGGCTTGTTGGCAGCATTTTACACTGTCAAGAAAATACACAAAAATAGCTAGATCTCTTTCAGGTGCGTTTCATCAAATATGTCCGAGCCGTACCAGCGGTACCGGAAATAGTCTAGGCACCATTCGTGGAAGAGCTTGTCGGTGCTGGAAAATATCATGTTCATGTCGGTTTCCCCCTTTTGGTTTGGGAACATGACTGCCGCCTGCTTTTCGTTCAGGATGACTGCTACCTGCACCCTGTCCACCATCCTGCGCTCTATTGCACCTTTTGTCAACAGTTCGTTGTGACCCAGCTTTTTCAGCAGATCCTTTCGTCCCTTTGGGATTATGACGTTCTGCGGCAGGACGTAGCTGTATTTCACGCCTTTTTCCTTGACCCTGCTGAGCGCAGGCTCGATAAGGTCGATGGGCACCTGAGGCACTATTTCGTAGATGTACTCGTCAGCCTCTCTGTAGATGTCCTTCCAGCGCTCCAGTATAGCGACTACACCCTTGACAAACTCGCATCTGTCCAGCGCGCCAAGCCTCATTATGAACTTGAACGGAAGCTCGCCTAGGATGTGCTCGGAAAAGTACTCTTTGTGCTTTGAGAGATAGTTGAACGTGGGGATCTGCTTGATTATCGTGTTGCCAAAGGTCGTGAGCGAGAATATGCCCTCGGGGTCCTTCTCTATCAGGCCGGCGTCTTGGAGGCGGTTGACGTTTCTATGGGCCTCCTGCATGGTTATGTTGAGGTCCTTGGCAAGCTGCGAGATCTTGGCCTTTTTCTCGTTTAGCCGGAACAATATTGAAAGGCGCTGC
>DASUXB010000090.1:0-3489 GCA_036378195.1 Nitrososphaera sp. | reverse complement strand
TGGTCATCCTGTACGGGAGCCCTTCTGATACTCCCATCTACTTTGTGCCGGCCGCAGTCATGATTGGCGTCGGCGCGCTGATGGGCGTCCTTTTGTGGAAGAAGAAACGGTCGTAGAGTAATAGCGGCAGATGTCCTTCAGGTCGCACACTGGGCAGTTTGGTTTTATCGGCAGGCAGATGTTCTGGCCGTACATGACAAACGTGTCGTTCACCTTTGTCCACAACCTCCTGTCGACCAGCTTGCTCAGTTCCTCCTCGGTCTGTTCAGGAGTCTTTGTCTCGACCAGCCCGAGGCGGTTTGAGATGCGGTGCACATGTATGTCGACCGGGATTGCCGGCTTGTCAAACGCGTAGACGAGCACGCAGTTTGCGGTCTTTCTGCCGACGCCGGGCAGTTCCAAGAGCTTGTCAATGTCCGAAGGCACCTTGCCTCCGAATTTCTCGACGACGACCTGCGCGACCTGCTTTATCCTTGTCGCTTTCACGTTGTAAAAGCCGATGCTGTGTATCAGCTTTTTAATATCATCAAGGTCGGCAGAAGCAAGCTCTGCCGGCGTCCTGTAAGTTGCAAATAATTTGTTGACCACCTTGGTCGTGTTCTCGTCGCGCGAGCGCGCCGACAGGATGGTTCCAATCAGTATCTTGAATGGGTCGCCCTGCTCCTCCATTTGCAGGCCCCGCAGCGCAGTCATGCGCGGCGGCTTTTCCCGGTAGAGAACGGTTTCCATCCGGCGCAGGATCTCGCCCATCGACACCGTCTCCTTCTTGTTGGCCAAGCACCTCGGATTCGCACGCCCGCGATATAAAACCCTGCTGTCGCAAGGTTCTGTTCAATCTTCGGGGTAGTTGACAAAGTGTCAAGTGTCGGGTAGCGACGCGGCCTCTCTCTATTCACTCATTTCTCTCCATCAGCCTTAACTATCGCAACACCAGATATATCTCAGTGAGAGAAGACCCGTTCATATGGGGAGAGGCGAAATGGTTTCTCATCTTTGGTCTTGTCATGATGATATTTGTCATAGTGTTCATCATTTTCGCGGTGCTTCCGGATTTGCCGAGACTTGTACGTTAGTCTAGACATCATCCGACACTTAGCATTCTAGTTACTACCCGCTGCCTGAACAGCGCCTGTCGCAATATGGTTCTTATACTCAGTTTATGGAGATGCTTTCGTGGAACTGACGAGGGAGGAAGAGAGGGCGCTTGCCGGCGAAAAAGGCGAGGCGCTTGCCCTGGCGTACCGGATACTTGCAGCAATAGGCGAGGCCACCGGCGCAAGAAAGTTGGTGCCAATAAAGTGGGCCCACGTTTCTGGCGTCAACTATAACACCATCGGCGACGCTGGTGTGCAGTTCCTTGAAAAGTTCAGCAAAGACGCGAGGGTCGCGGTAAAGACGACAGTAAACCCGATGGGCTATGACGTAAACAGGCCCGAGCAATTATCAGAAAAGTTCATCGAAAGGCAGGAGAGCATAATGCGCTCGTACGAGCGCATGGGAGTCACGCCGTCGTTTACGTGCACCCCGTACGAGGTTTTCGACATCCCGGAAAAGGGCACCGCGGTCAGCTTTGCGGAAAGCAACGCGGCGGTGTTTTCAAATTCTCTGCTTGGGCTTCGCACCAACAAGGAAAGCGCGCTTTCGGCCCTCGCAAGCTCTGTCACAGGCAAGGCACCCCTCTCTGACCTGCGGCTTGACGAGGCGAGAAACCCAAAGGCGGCCATAGAAACAGGATTTGCATTTGAAAGCGAGCTTGATTACGGCCTGCTCGGGTATTTTGCAGGCAAGGCAGTAAAGGACAGCAGCGTCGCGCTTGCAGGCATTGGAAATTCAATAGGCAGGCCACAGGCAAAGGCGCTTTCAGCAGGTATCGGCACCTCCGGCTCGTGCGGCATGTTCTCGCTTGCCGATTCAACAGAGGGCAAGGAAAAGATAGCGTTTGGAAAGGAAGAGGCGAGGAAAGTAAGGGAAGAGTTGAACACGGCCGACGACGGCGACATCATAACTTTAGGAAGCCCGCAGCTCGGTCTGGAAGAGCTTGCCACCCTTGCCAAGATGACAGAGGGCAAGAAATTCGACAGGCGCTGCATGATATTCTGCTCGCGTGCAATCCACAACCAGGCAACCAAGATCGGCCTGACGGGGCAGATTGAAAAGGCGGGAGGCGAGTTCATGTGCGACTCTTGTACATGTTTGACGCCGTACGTAGACAAGGACAAGTACGATTCTGTGATAACTAGCAGCGTCAAGGCGGCTTACTACATGAACAACTCCAACAAGGTCAAGGTCGCGCTAAAGGACGTCAAGACGATAGTAAAGGAGTACACGAAATAATAATGATGACGAACATAACCGGCTGCCGCAGGATTGTCGGAGGCAAAGGGGAGGGCGAGGCGCTTGTCAGTTCCCAGCCGATAAACTTTCTTGCGATGGTCGAGGCCAAGAGCGGCAGGATAACCGACCCAAGGCACGAGCTTTACGGCAGGTCGTTAAAGGATGCAGTCCTGGTGTTCCCAAACGCGATCGGAAGCAGTGTCGGCGCTTATGTTTTCTATTCTCTTAAAGAAGCAGGGACAGCACCAAGAGCGATTGTATGTGCAAAGGCAGACATCACCACCGCCTCCGGCTGCGCAATAGCCAACATCCCGGTAGTCGACCTGCCGGAAGAGATGGCAAAGAAATCGGCGTTGTCATCGCTTCTCAGACCCGGCTCTAGGATAAGGGTGGACGCTGACGCAGGCCAGATAACAGCAACAGTTTAATCTTTTTGCGCACGCATCAAAGCTTGCTCGGTGCACGGCACACCAGATGGGCGAACCGACCGCGGCTAGCCTGCGGAATGACGACCAAAGTCCGTGCACCGACTTGAAAAAACCTTTTATTTGCGCGTGGAAACGGATTCATATTGGTCAGCTATTGTCCGGAATGTGGAGGCGAGCTAAAGTTCGACCTCAATAGCAAGAATTTCATCTGCAAGAGCTGCGGCCTGTTTGCTTCAAGGGAAAAGATTGACGAGCTGCGCGACAAGGCCGACGCCAGAAACGAAGACAAGCGCCAAAAGAGGCATGACGACTATATCGACTGGTGGCAGTCTTCCAAGAAGGACAAGCAGCAAAAGTAGCTCTCAGAATAATTAATATCCCTTGCCGGCTCTCCAGCAGGCATCATCTTGCACACCTGCAGCAAGTGCCGCAAGGACCCTTCTGTGTATTTTCGCGCCTACTCTGGCGAGTACCTGTGCAAAAAGTGTTTTGTGCGGTCAATAGAAGACAAGGCCGCAAGGACGATGTCGAAATACTCGATGCTAAAATATGGCGAGCGAGTCGCTGTCGGCGTGTCCGGAGGCAAGGACAGTTTATCATTGCTGTACGTCATGAAAAAGCTCTTTGACGAGCATGATCGTTCCAGAGATGACCTAACAGCAGTCACTATCGACGAAGGAATAGAGGGCTATCGCGACGAGTCGCTTGAAATCGTCAAGGACTTTTG
>DASUXB010000089.1:0-15612 GCA_036378195.1 Nitrososphaera sp. | reverse complement strand
CCCCTGCGCCTTTCCCGGCCCACGTCGAGCTTTGCAATGCCTTCGATGTGCTCTATGGAATGTATAGAGATCTCTTTTTGCGCCTCCTCGGAGGTGATTGCGCCTCTGGCAAACTTTTCGAGGATCTCGCGCAGCTCCATATCGCGGTCTTTGTGTATTAAGAAAGGGATAAAAGGTTTACAAAAAATAAAGTCAGAGCGGAAGCGCCTTTATCGCTTCCCTGACGCTTGCCACGCCCTTGTCAAAGACGCCCTGCTCAAAGCTGTCCAGCTTTAGCTCGACTATCTTTTCTACGCCGCCGGCGCCAATGACTGCCGGCACGCCGATACACAGGTCAGACACTCCGTACTGGCCGTCCAGGTACGCCGACACTGGTATCACCATCTTTTTGTCTTTTGCCATCGATTCTATCATCGTGGCGACGGCGTTGCCCGGCGCGTATACGGTCGCACCCTTTAGCGCGATTACCTCTGCGGCGACCTTTTTCGTCTTTTCAAAAATGTCTGCCGCCTGCTCTTTTGTGATAAAGTCGTGCAGCGGGATTCCGCCCAGCGAGGAAAAGCGGGTGAGCGGGAGCATGTTCTCGCCATGCTCTGAAATCACCATCGCTTGGATAGAGTCTCGGGAGAGGCCCGTCGCCTCTTGTATATAGCTCTTGAACCTTGACAGGTCGAGCATCCCACCCATCCCCATCACCTTGCTCTTTTGCGCGCCAATGGTCTTGAGCGCAAGGTAGGTCATCGGGTCAAGAGGGTTCGTGACTACGATAACGGTTGCATCCGGGGCATATGTCGCTATCTTTGACGCGACATCCTTTACAATCCCGGCGTTTATCTTTAGCAGGTCCATGCGGGTCATGCCCGGCTTTCTGCCGACGCCGGCGACCAGCACGACATAGTCGGAGCCGCGCATGTCCTCATAGTTGTTCGAGCCCCGGGCAAGCGAGTCAGAGCCCCGCTCCGACAGCTGGTGGTTGATGTCCATCGCCTCGCCCTGCGGAAGGCCCTGCACAATGTCCAAAAGGAGAACGTCGCCAAGCTCCCTCAGGCCGCAGTTCAGCGCGGCCGAGGCGCCCACTTTGCCAGATCCGATTACCGTTATTGTCATTTGGGGTTGCTAGCGGGCTGGATTACTTATAAATCTACAAAACCCGATCACCTTAAATTGTCCATTGTCCGTTTCAATAGCTGAATGTCCGGCAAAAAGGGCGGAGGTGGAGGCGGCGGCAAGCGCGACGACAGCTATTTTGCTGCATCTCGCCGCAAACAGAGAAAACGTATCATGATAATAGTTCCGATTATAGTTGCCGTGGTGGCAATAGGCGCCGTCTCGGCGCTTTTGTACAAGCCCCCGGAGGTACATGCGATAAGCGGAATTGAATGCCACAGCATGGAGATCACGAACTACCATGTCCACGCCCACCTCGACGTGTTTGTTGATGGGCAAAAGACAGAGCTCCCCTCAGGGATAGGGATAATTAATGCCCCGCGCTGCTTTTACTGGCTCCACACCCACGATACTTCAGGCATAGTGCACATAGAGGCGCCGCAGCAAAAAGAGTTCACGCTCGGCCAGTTCATGGACATCTGGAGCCAGTCGCACACCGCCTCAAAGTCATTCTTTGACTCTGTGGCAGGCAAGCCGGTAAAGGCGTACGTCAACGGCACAGAGTTCCAGGGAGATTTCAGGAACGTGCAGCTGAAATCGCGCGAGCAAATAGTCCTTGCGTTCGGCAATCCTCCGGCGGAAATCCCGACCTTTGACTTTGGCAACTGGGACAAGTCCGGATGATAACAAGAACGACAGCAACAGCAAGCTTGATATGAACTTGTCAGGCGCTTTCTAGCCGGTGCCCAAGATAGAGCTGCAGAGCAGGATAAAGTGGACTGTAAACGGCACTTCGAGGACAAGGCCGGCGCAGGAAACCCTGCAAAAGGTGGTGCCGTTGTCCAAAAAGATAGGTGTCACCAGGCTTGCAGACATTACCGACATGGACGTGCTTGGGATACCAAACTACTCGGCAGTGTTGCCGGGAACTGAAGACTACATCTGGGTGTACAGCGGCAAGGGCCCGACCAGGGAGCACGCGATGGCAAGCGCGCTCATGGAAAGCATCGAAAGGTATTCTTCATTGCCGGCAGGAGGCCCGCGGAGCTTTGTCAGGGCAAGCTATGCAGAATTGTCAAAATCTCATAAAGTGCTGCACCCCGACGAGATCGTCGAGCCGACGCGCTTTGAATACCGCAACGACATGCAGATGGATTTTCTGCCCGGCTTTGACATTGCCAACGGCAACGAAGAGGTTATGGTGCCTGCCTCAATAGCGCTTTTCCGCTACAACCCGCCGGCGCCGGCAGTAAACCCGTTTTCATATTTCCATACAAATGGCCTTGCATCAGGCAACGTGATTGAAGAGGCAGTGTGCCATTCGCTGTGTGAGGTAATCGAGCGCGACGCCATGAGCGTGGCGGAACTGCGCGCAAGCGCTATTCCCTTCCACGTGCTCCGGAGCATAATCCATTCGCTCAATGCGGCAGGCGTGCTGGCAAAGCCAATGCAGGCAGACAGGTTCGTCGACGACCCCGGCATTTTTCCCGACGTTGACATTTCAGAGGTCGAGTTCGAGCCGGTCAGAAAACTGGTAAAGAAATTCGACAGAGCCGGCATCCCTCTCATAATAAAAGACATCACGTCAGACATTGGCGTGCCCACGTTCAACGCAAGCAGCATCGAGTGGGTCACGCACGACTATGGCTACCTAGCCGAGGGCCACGGCACCCACCCCGACGCAAGGATTGCGCTTTTGAGGGCGATAACTGAGGTGTCGCAGACCCGCGCGGCAAACATCCAGGGGGCGCGCGACGACCTGCGCAAGATAAGGTACGGCGAGAACAACACGGACGACAAGAGGGCATGGCAGTTCATGCCGTCTACGAAAAAGATCAAGTTTTCAGAAGTCAAGACGTATTTCCATGAGGACATACTCGACGACATCAGGTTCATACTCGGCAGGCTAAAAGATGCAGGGCTCATCAGAGCGATAATCGTCGACCTGACAAACCCGGACCTTGCGATACCCGTCGTTAGGGCGATCGTGCCGGGGCTAGAGACATTCAAGATAACGAAATCGGTGATGGGAATGAGGGCGAGGGCGCTATTTAGGCAATGGCAAAACCAATAATTTTCTTGGGTCCCAGCTTGAGCCACGAAAAGGCAAGGAAAATTCTGCCGGAAGCAGAGTTTCAGCCGCCGGCCAAAAAGGGAGACTTGTTGAGGCTGGCTGCAAGCTCCGACGTCTCGATGGTCGGGCTCGTCGACGGCGTGTTTTTGCAGGACTATCCCCCCACGCCTATTGAAGTTTATCAGCTAGCAAGGCGGGAAGGCGTCCTTTTGGCAGGAGCGGCAAGCCTCGGCGCGCTGCGCGCGGTAGAACTTGAAAAGTTTGGCGTGGTTGGAATAGGCAGGGTGTTTGAGCTGTACAAGACCGGCAGGATAGACGCCGACGATGAAGTTGCAGTCACTTTTGCGGACGGCGACTTTCACCTCCAGTCTGAGGCGATGGTGGACATACGCTACAACCTGTTCCTTGCGCACAAGAAAGGCATAATCAGCAAGGACACGAAAAAGGCGCTGGCAAAGGTTGCCAAAGGCACCTACTTTCCGCACCGCAACTATCCGGACATCATCGAGGCGACGCGGCGCAAACATTCTAGCCTGACAGACATCGACGCGTTCCAAGCATATATTGAAAAGAACAGGAAAAGCCTGAAAGAAATGGATGCGATAAAACTGGTCGAGTTTTTCAAGGCGCGCCTGAATTCCGGGAAATCTTAAATCACCTGCCCGCCTGTGAAAGGGCATCATGAAGATATACACCAAGACGGGCGACAAGGGCGAGACCGGCCTTATTGGTGGCAGGCGCGTCAGCAAGGCAGACCTGCGCATAGTGGCCTACGGCGCAGTCGACGAATTAAACTCGAACATCGGCCTTGCAGTCTCGTCGCTGCGCGGAAAAAAAGCGTTTTCCGACATGGTCGACATCTTGACACAGGTGCAGAACGACCTTTTCATAGTCGGCTCGGACCTTGCCGATCCCGACTACCCAGAGAGTCAATACAGCACGCCGCGCACCGACGAAAAGATGGCGTCAGCGCTCGAACCGGTAATCGACGGGTTCGAGTCGGAACTGGAGCCGATAACGTTTTTCATCCTGCCGGGCGGAAGCTCCGAGGCATCGGTGCTGCACGTGTGCAGGGGAATCGCAAGGCGCGCGGAAACGGCTGCAGTCGCGCTTTCAAGAGCAGAGGGCATAAACCCGGCAGTCGCCATGTACCTGAACAGGCTTGCCGACCTGTTGTTCGTGGCGGCAAGGCTTGCAAACAAGAGGCAGGGCGTGCAGGACGTGGCGTGGAAGAAAAAACCGCCTCAATAACCTTAAATGCTGCATCGTGCCACCATAGTCGTTGGGACAGGTCAGAAACGTCACCCTCGTCATCGTCATAACGGCGCTCATGGCGTTTGGCCTGATAGGAGCGACTTTGCTTGTCGACCTACTCCCGATACCGGCAATGCACGCTGCCACTACTACCACTGCTGCCCACTTTGTCGATCAAACTTTAAAATCTGGTTTAGCCAACTGACAGCATGGAAGAAGTCAGCTGCCCCTACTGCGGCTCCACCTTCAAGGACAAGGAACAACTCTCAAAGCACATCGACAGGATACACCAAGGTTCTGGCCTGCTTGAAGGCGACACCACGAAATGGTGAAAATGGATCTCTTTCCATTTTTTGACGCAGTCATCGGGTTAAAGTACGTCAGGCGCGCGGGCTGGGCGGCAAAGGTAGGCGTCAAGGACCCAGAGTCGGTGGCGGACCATTCGTTTGCCATGTGCGCGATAGGCATGGCGCTTTCTGACATTTTGGGTCTAGATACTCGCAAGATGCTAAAGATGATAGTGCTGCATGATCTGGCTGAATCCGCGGTGGGCGATTACATGCCCGGCGAGGTCAGTACAAGGCAAAAGCAGCAGGAAGAGGACGGCGCAATGAAAAAGATACTCGCGTGCCTGCCGGCAAAGGTACGGGCGGATTACTCGAAAATCTGGCGCGAGTATTTGCAGGGCAAGACAGAGGAGGCAAGGTTCGTGCACAGGATTGACAAGCTGGAAATGGCCATCCAGGCAGATAGGTACGCAAGGGACGGGCACGCCAAGGAACTTTTGGCGCAGTTTTTCGAGACGGCGCACAAGGCAGTTGACATTGACGACGACGTGCTGACAGAGACCCTAAAGTCTTTAAGCCCGATTCCGCGGAGGAAAAACTAATGCAGTATTTCACGGCTCTCAAGATAGGCGAAAAGAGGGTCAAAGTCGCGCAGGACCTCTTGGCAAGGTACACGGGGACTGCAATGCCGGCGCTTGCCCTCAAGGACAACAAGGATAACAAGTGGGAGCCGGTGGGCGAGGAGAACCTGTATGCGGTCGTCAAAGAGCCGGGAGGCTACATGATTGCGCTGTGCGACAGCAAAGGAATAGCAAAGACAGTCGCGCAGTGGTTTGCAGAAGACACCAAGAACCAGATAGTCGAAAAGATAAAGTCGGAACAGAACATGCAGGAATATTTCGGCAAGCTGTCGCTTCCGATATAACTTTATTATAGCTGAAAAGGATTACCGTGAATACTTTGGCAGCAGGCAAGCGCGAGCAAGAGATCGAGGTAAAGGGACACCTCATCGACTCGATGATTCTAACAAGGATATTTGACCACGTCATGGACCTAAAGGGCGACTTTCAGGTCCTAGAGTTCACGGTTGGCAAAAAGAAAAAGGACCCTAGCCACGCCCGCCTGCTTGTACGCGGCAAGGATGAGGAGCACCTTGAGCGCATACTGGAGGCAGTGTACAGAGAGGGCGCGCAGCCAGTCTCTGTGCAGGAGGCAAGGCTTGTCCCTGCAAGCGGCGACTGCGTCATGCCCGACGACTTTTACAGCACGACCAACAACTCCACACAGGTCTTCCACGCAGGCAAGTGGATAGACGTCCAGAGCATGATGATGGACAAGTGCATAGTAGTCGACACAAGGAACATGACCGCGGAGTGCAGGATGATCCGCGACCTGAAAAAGGGCGACATGGTAGTAGTGGGTGAGCGCGGCGTGAAAATAACTCCGCAAGAGCGCCCACGCGAAGGAGTCGACATTTTCCAGTTCATGTCCAGTTCCAGCTCCAGCGAGCGCCCCACGCAGCACATCGCAAGAAAGGTCGCAGACGACATCTATAACACCAAAAAAGAGGGAGGCAAGATAATCGTAGTATCTGGCCCCGTGCTGGTGCATTCCGGCGCGTCTGAGGCGCTTGCACGCCTAATCAGGATGGGCTACATCGACGGCCTGCTTGCGGGAAACGCAATAGCAGTGCACGACGTTGAAAACGCGCTGCTTGGGACTTCACTGGGTATGCACGTCAGGGATGGCACGCTTGCAGTTAGGGGCCACCGCAACCATATGCAGGCGATAAACGAGGTGTTCAAGGCCGGCGGCCTGAGGGCGATGGTAGAGAAAAAGATCCTGAAAAGCGGGGTGATGTACGAGTGCATCAAGCACGATGTGCCGTTCGTACTAGCCGGCTCTATCCGCGACGACGGCCCGATACCCGACGTCGTGACCGACGTGGTGGAGGCGCAGCGCAGGTACAAAAAGGTGCTAAAGGGCGCAAGGATGGTGCTCATGTTCTCGACGATGCTCCACTCCATAGCGGTAGGCAACATGCTCCCCTCGTCTGTAAAGGTGGTGGCAGTCGACATCAGCCAGCCCGTCGTCACAAAGCTTGTCGACAGGGGCACGGCGCAGGCAGTGGGCATCGTGACTGACGTCGGAGCGTTTCTGCCCATAGTCGCAGACCACCTTGAAAGAATTGCAAAGCGCAGGTAGCAGTCGACTATATGAACTATAGATAGAATCCCTAAATCTTTGTTTAACTATATTGTACTTGCATGTCTACCAGAACATTCTTCAGTTTCGACAGGTTGGTCAGCCAGAAAGGCTCGGGGTCGCACGTCATAGCAGGGGTGGTCGTCCTCATAGTGGGGCTGGCAGTCGCCAGCGCAGTCGGGAGCGTGGCTCTTGGGTACGCGGTCGTGGCCATCGGCGTCGCCATCATAATTTCGGCGTTCCTCATGATAATCAAGCAGTACGAAAGGGCGGTGGTATTGAGGCTAGGCAGGTTTCAAAAGCAGGTCGGGCCCGGCGTGCAGACAAGGATACCGTTTGCTGACAACATCCTTGTTATCGACGTGCGCGAAAAGGTGCGCGAGTTCACGGCAGAGCGGATGTTGACAAAGGACAACGTGCCAGTAACAATAGACGCCATCCTCCGGTACAGGATAATAGAGGACAAGGCACGCGACGCGATACTGAACGTCGAGAACTTTAACGACATGATCCAGCAGGTCTCCCAGACCACTCTCCGCAACAACATCGGCGCATCGCAATTCCAGGACATACTGTCCAAAAGGGAGGACGTCAACCAGCACATCAAGGAGGTTATAGCAGAAGAGTCGAGGGGCTGGGGCATCGAGGTGAGGGGCGTGGAGATAAGGCAGGTGGCAATACCAAAAGAGCTCGAGGATGCGATGTCGATGCAGGCACAGGCCGAGCGAGAAAAGAACGCAAGGGTGACCTACGGCGAATCTGAAGTGCTCGTGGCAAAGCAGTTTGAAGAAGCTGCCAGGGTATACACCGACAACCCGGTCGCGTACGCGCTCAGACAGTCCAACATGCTGTACGAGTCGATAAAGGTGCAGGGAAACACGATAGTCATGGTGCCTTCAGAGTCGCTCAACTCTATGGGTTTTGGCAACCTTGCGCTGACGCAGGCGTACCTGGAGAACATAAAGAACGTGGCGGCAAAGTCAGTGGACAAGGGCGGAGCGCAGGAAGAAGGAGAAAAGAAGAGCTAATACGCAGGTGCTGCGGATATAACGGACATAATAACGACATGAGCAACAAGAAAAAACCAATTGACGATGATAATGATAATTTCGACCACTTGTCTCAGGAGCAGAAGGAGGTGTGCTGGAACAAGGGCACCGAGGCCCCGTTTACAGGCAAGTACTGGAACAGCCACGACAAGGGCGTGTACCGCTGCGCGGCGTGCGGAGCGGAACTTTTCAGCTCCGACACGAAATTTGATTCGGGCACAGGCTGGCCCAGCTTTTTCAAGCCCATCGAGGACGCAAACGTGAAAGAAGAGACAGACACCAGCTATGGCATGATAAGGACAGAGGTCATGTGCAATAAATGCGGCGCGCACCTCGGCCACGTGTTTGACGACGGGCCGAATCCCACGGGCCTGCGCTACTGCATCAACTCTCTTTCGCTGGACCTGGAAAAGAAGAAGGAGAAGAAAGAAGAGAAATGAGCGAGGAATGGTCAGAGTGGCTCGACTTTGACAGGGCGCACGTCGACTCGGTGCCAGAGGCCGCAGGCGTGTACCTGATGCACGCAAGCATGAAGGTGATGCGCATCGGTGGGAGCGGCAACGTCAGAAAATCCCTGCAGGAGCTTCTTTCAGACCCGTGTACGAGCAAGGCAAAGAGGTTCCACTATATGCTCACGCAGTCGTATTCGTCTGCGGCGGAAGGATTGCTGCAAGACTACAAGGAAAAACACCAGGGCAAGTTGCCGGCGTGCATGGAAAAATGAAAATGATGCTCGTACGCTGCTATACATGCGACCGCGTCTTTGACGTCGACAAGCCTGCCGAGCGCAAGGAAGCGATAAAGCACAGTCAGGCGTGCCACGAGATGACCAGAGGTTTTAGGGCTTGACGATTGTAAGGTGCGGTTGTTAAATATCCATTATCCTCAGAAATAAGAGAGATGCCAAAAGACCCTGTATGCGGAATGGAAGTAAGCGAGGAGTCGAAATTCAAGTCCAGAAAGGCCGGCCAGACAATCTATTTTTGCTGCCCGCACTGCAAGTCCAAGTTTGACACCGACCCTGCAAGGTTTTCCTGAAAAATAAGAGAGTGTAAAGCAGCCACAGAGTAACGCGGTTTTAACGCGGTAATTGCATGCAATGTAGAAAAGGCATATATTCCTGTATCGGATATTCGATATTGTTAATTCGATATGGGAGTGTGGTCGTTCGGTGAAATGAGAAAAAGGCGCGGGCTGAGGATGTGGGTGATAACACTGCTAGAGAGGTCGCCCAAGAACGGCGCAGAGATAATGGACGAGATGGAAGTGATGACCAAGGGCTGGTGGAGGCCGTCGCCGGGGTCGGTGTACCCGCTGCTTGAAAGCTTGGTGGAGGAAGGTTTTATCAAAAAGAGGGAGGACGGCAAGTACGAGCTGACGCAGAGGACAAAGGAAGACATGGGATGGCCGTACGGGTTCCACGCGGGCCAGCCGAGGACTGTCGAGGACATGCTCAAGGAGATGAGCGGATATGTCTCTTACTTTGAAGACCTGGTAAAATCGGACAAGTCAAGGATAGAGCCGCACAAGGAAAAGATAAAGGAAATAGCAGACAAGCTGGCGGCACTGAACAAATGACCGGCGCCTTCGCGCACTTTAACCGATAGCCGGGGCGCTATCCTCCAGCACCGTCAATACAGGCCCCGTGTGTAAACCGGCCTACACCCTGTTGCTTTTATCGGAATTTTATCAACTAGCACCATGACAAAGGAATTCTGCCACCTGTGCAAGGACGGAGGAAAAGAGTGCGTCGAGATAGACGAGAGCAGGGAAGTGGCCATGATGAAGATCCACCCCAGATGCGCGGTCTGCGGCAGGCTGCTGGTGCAGTGAAAGAAGATAAATCAGGACTCTAAGAGCTTTTTGCGGACAAGTTCTAGCGCGGCTTTCGGGTCTGCGCGGCCTTTTGTATGCTGCATCACTTTTCCAAGCAAAAAGTTTGCCGCTGCGGGGTTCTTTTTTGCGTCTGCGACTGCCGCCGGTTCTGCCGCAAAGACGGCATCAATTGCCTGCACAAGTGCGCCAGTGTCGTCTATCTTGCCCACCTGAGTCTTTTTGGCGACCTGCGACGGCATATCACCTGTCCGGACTATTTGCCCGAGGATTTGCTTTGCAGTCGCGCGGTTTATCGCGTTCTGCTCCACCAGCCTTGCGAGGTCGGCGATGTGCTCCGGGCCCACTTTCAGGCTAGCAAGCATGGCGTGCTCCTCCCGGGCCTTTTCGTCTGCAAAGCCCATGAGGTCAGTCACTAGCCAGTTTGCGATCTCTTTTGGCGAATCATAGTGCTTGATTGCAGATTCGAAAAAGTCGGCAAGCTCTTTATTGTCTATTAGCACCTGCGCGACGTGCGGCGTCAGGCCAAGCGACGAAACAAACCTTGCCTTGCGAGCATCTGGAAGCTCGGGCATCGACTTTTCAAGCGATGCAAGAAAACCGGCGCCAAGCTCTATCGAGGGTATGTCCGGCTCGGGAAAGTAGCGGTAATCCTGCTCTTCCTCCTTTGACCTCGACTCTTTTGTCACCTTGCGCGCGTCGTCCCAGTGCCGCGTTTCTGCTTTCACTTCGATGTCGCGGGACACCATCGTCTTTTGCCTCGCCATCTCGTAGCGGAGCGCCTTTTCCACCTCGGAAAACGACCCGACGTTCTTTATCTCGACTCGGTGGCCGCCGGCGACTGAAACGTTTGCATCGCAGCGCACCGACCCTTCAAGCCGCGTGTCGCAGACGCCAAGGTGCTCTATTATCGACGTTATCTTGTTCAGAAATTCCCGCACGTCCTTTGGGTCTGTAAAGTCCGGCTCTGTCACTATCTCTACGAGTGGCACGCCGGCGCGGTTGTAATCGACAAGCGTGTAGGTGCTCTTTTCCATGCTGCCGCCCTCGTAGACCAGCCTGCCCGGGTCTTCCTCCAGCTGCACCCGGCGCATCCTCACCGATTTTCCGTTGCCATAATCCATCTTGCCGTCGACTCCGATGCTTGTTATGCCGTACGCGTTGTACTGAGTGAGCTGGAAGTTCTTTGGGAGGTCAGGGTAAAAGTAGTTCTTGCGGTAGAACATTATCTCCTCCGGCACTTTGCAGCCGAGCGCAAGCGAGATCATGCCGGCAAACTCGACTGCCTTTTTGTTCAGGAGGGGCAGGGTTCCGGGCAGGCCGGTGCAGGTCGGGCAGATGTTGGCGTTTGGCTCTTTGCCGCGATAGTCGCAGCCACATGAGCAGAACAGCTTGCTCCTTGCGCCGGTAAGCTGGCAGTGGATTTCAAGCCCTATCATGTATTCCATGTTTACAGGTCAGGACTCCTCTGCACTTTTGCGGCGCTTTCAAACGTGTACGCGGCGTCAAGCATCACCTGTTCTGAAAACTCGTCGGCCATGAACTGCAGGCCCACAGGCAGGTTGCCGCTGGAAAAGGCGGCAGGAACAGAAATCGCGGGGGTGCCGGCAAGGTTTGCCACCACAGTGTCGACATCGACCAGGTACATCTTTATCGGGTCGTCGACCTTTTCGCCAATCGGAAACGGCAAGATCGGCATCGTCGGACCAATAAGAACATCGAATTGCTTGAACAGAGATTTCAGCTCGCGCCGCAAGAGCGAGCGCACCTGCTGCGCCTTTAGGTAATACTTGCCATAGTAACCTGACGACAGCACGTACGAGCCGGTGATTATCCTGCGCTTGACCTCCTCGCCAAAGTTGCTCCTGCCCTTTGCGAAATACGAGTTCCACTCGTAGCCCTCCGGGCTCATGTCAAAGCCGTAGCGGACGTTGTCGTAGCGGGCGAGGTTGCTTGACGCCTCGGCCATGGCTATCGTGTAGTACGACGCCAGCGCGTACTGCACCGACGGCATGGACGCCTCGGCGCAGCGGCAGCCCTCTTTTTCAAGGGTGTCATAGGCGCCATAGATTATCTTTGACACTTCTGGGTCCGCACCCTCGATGAATTCCTTGACAAGGCCGACGCGCAGCGGCATCTTGCTGACGAGGTACGACGGCCTGCCCGGCGCGGTTGTATGGTCGTTTTCGTCCTGGCCTGCTATTGCGTTGAGCGCCAGTGCGACGTCTGCTACTGTCCTTGCCGCCGGCCCGACCTGTTCCAGGCTGTTTGCGTATGACACCAGACCGTACCTGCTTACAAGGCCGTACGTTGGCTTTAGCCCTACAACAGAGCAAAAGCTTGCAGGGCACCTCACCGAGCCTCCGGTGTCAGAACCAAGCGATATCGCGCATTCCATCGCCGCGACGCTTGCCGCGCTCCCGCCTGACGAGCCTCCCGGCACGCGGCTGATGTCCCACGGGTTTCTGGTCGGCCCGTTCCTGCTGAACTCTGTGGTGGAACCCATCGCAAATTCGTCGAGGTTTGCCTTTCCTATGATGATGGCGCCGGCGTCCTGCAACCGCTTGACGACGGTGGCGTCGTACGGAGGCACGTAACTGTCAAGCATCTTTGAGGCGCACGTCGTCTTTATGCCCTTGGTCGAAATGTTATCCTTGACGCTTACCGCGACGCCGGCAAGCGGGCCGGCGGCCTCTCCGTCTCGGATTCTCTTGTCGAGGGCGCGCGCCTGCTCTATTGCGCCTTCGCTGTTCACCGTGACAAGTGCGTTTATCTTTGGCTCGACTACTTCGATGCGCTCCAGTATTTGATGAATGTACTCCTCGGCTGAAAACTCGCGGTTTTTCACGCCGTTTGCAACCTGCGACGCGCCGAGCCGGTAGAGCAACCTAGACCATCCTCGGGCCTTTTACAAAGCCGTCCTTGCGGTATTTCGTGCCAAGCGTGTCGGCTCCAAACGCGTTCTCTACGTCGTCTCGCAGTTCAGAGAATTTTTTCTTTGACTTTAGGACCTCGGCTTTTTCAAGCGGGACCGTGTCCAGCTTGTCAAGGTATGCGATTATCTGCTCTATCTGCGAGGTGTACTTGACAAGCTCTTCGTCTGACAGCTCTATCCGGGAAAGCCAGCCAAGGTGCCTTACCTCTTCTTTCGTCACTACCATATCTCTAGGGCGCCAGCCTGTCAATGTCTCTCGGGTAAAAAGTCGCGTCGCGTATGTTCTCTAGTTTTGCAAGCGCCATGAGCAGCCTCTCAAGGCCCAGGCCAAAGCCGGCGTGGGGCGGCACTCCAAAGTCAAAGACGCGCAGATGATAGTCAAAGGCGTCAGGCTTTAGCCCCTGCTTTTGCATCCTCTCTACCAGCTGGTCCTTGCGGTTTATTCTCGTGCTCCCGGACGACATCTCTAGCGGGCCGTGCATCAGGTCAAACGACTCGCACACCTTGGGGTCGTCGGCCCTCGGCTTGACGTAGAACGGCTTGGTAGAAGTCGGCCAGTCGACGATAAAGTAAAAGCCGTTGAGGCGCTCGTCCTGCAGGCTCTTCATCACCTGAGGAGAGATGTCGTCGCCCCACTGGATGCGCTCGCCGGCCTCCTGCAATTTGTCGATGAGGTCAGAGTACGAGTATTTGGGAAACGGCAGCTCAAGGGCAGGCATCGCAACTTCCAGGAATTCCAAATCTGCCTTGTTGCGGTCCTTGACAGAGTCGACGATGTGGACTATGAGCCTCTCAAGGAGCGCCATGACGTCGTTATAGTCTGCAAAGGCGCGCTCGACGTCCACCGATGTTGCTTCCGAGAGGTGGCGGTTCGTGCGTGATGGCTCTGCCCTGAAAATCGGGCCTATCTCAAAGACGCTCTCAAAAGCCATTGTCAATTGTTCTTTGTAGAGCTGCGGGCTCTGGGCGAGAAACGCCTCGCGGTCATAGTAGAATATTGGGAACAACGCCGCTCCTCCTTCCGTCGCAGTCGCTATCATTTTTGGCGTGCTGACCTCGGTGAAATCCTGCCGTGAGAGGAACTCGCGTATCGCGTTAACCACGGTCTGCCGGATGCGAAATACCGAGCCCAGCTGCTGCCGGCGCAGGTCGACTGCGCGAAGGTCGAGGCGGGTGTCGATTCCCACCGGCGACGACTTGCCCGTGGTCATAAAGGGCGCGGCCTTTTTTGCCACCGAGAACGCCTTTATCTCTGCCGGCACGACCTCGGCGCCGTTTGGCGCCTTTTCCTGCGGCCTCACTTTGCCCCGGACGCCAAGCGACGTGTGCTCCTTGACCTCCTTGGCTAGCGCGAACAGCTGCTCGCCTACCTCGCTCTTTTTGGCAGTCACCTGGACCTCGCCGTGTACGTCCTTGATTATGATAAACGAGATGTTGCCGTGGTCGCGCACGCTTGACACCCAGCCCATTATTACGACCTCCCGGTCTGCCATCGCCGGGCCCACTTCCTTGGAGTAGTGTGTGCGCCTCCACTGGCCAAGATCCTCTTCTTTCAGCGTTTCCAAATTAAATAGGCGTGTTTGTACTGTAGAGGTTATTAATTTAACCGAAAATAAAGTCAGTGAGACCAGTGGGAAGATGACACAGGTTTCATCGCCAAAACGTAATAAAAAGAAAAAGAGAGAAAGGTTTGCCTTTTAGGATGTCACGTGCCTTCCATGCCGCTGCCGCCCTCGGTCATGTTCATGCAGGCGTATGTCGAAGCTGCCGCTGCTTTTCACAGAAATTAGCACAGCTAAAGACATGCTAGAAGCCTGTACTACAAAGGATATATCCGATCATGGGTTTTTCACTCCATGAATAGCGTTTCTGCAATTCTCTTGCTTGGACTTTTGTCGTTCGGGGCCGTAATCTCTGCTACCGCAAAACCTGCGTTTGCCCACACATTTAGCGGGGATGAAAGCGCGACGTTTCTTGCCAAGGTCGAGGGGTTAAAGGTCGAGATAAACCTGATTGACAAGAATATCTCGAATTCATCTCTTGTCAAGTGGCATGTCGACAAGATCGGCGAATTCTGGACCGCAAACGACACCAAGGAGGTCGCAGAAAGGAACCAGCGCGTGGCCAATGATGTCACCACGGGCCTAGACAAGATATTTGCAGAAACCAACAAGACAAACCCCAATGCCGCGGTAGTTAGCCAGACAGCGAGCGGTCTGCAAGACACCCTTGGAGAAGTAGTATCTACAAGGATCGACAGCGCCCAGCTGCAGAATGCAACCGTCAACGCGTTAGCCTTGAGAGGCGTGCTGGACGAAACTGTGGAGGATTACGGCATAGCTGTAGGCGTGTCGGAAGATGAAGAGGGGAACAGCAGCAATAATAATAGTACGGCTGCTGCTACTCCAGTGGCAGAAGCAACAGGCCCCGCGAAAATAGTCAACATGGCGGCTTACCAGACGGCGCAAGGACTCGCTGCATCATCAATCAGTATGTTTGACAAGCTAAAGACAATGTCACAGGGCAACGCTACATCTGCAGTCGGGGAAATAGACAAGGGCTTGAAGGACCTGCAAAAGGCGATTGCAGACAAGGCGCCACTTGACGACATAAAGAAAATAGTCGAAAGTACCATCGACCCTAACCTGCAGACCGCATTCAAGCTGCAGGTAGTCCCAGAGTTTCCGGTGCCCCTGCTAATGTCGGTGGGCGCTATTGCCGCTGTAGTGGCCGTTACGAGATACAGGCAGTTCCACAAAGCTAGGTAAGCCGCAGGACATCGCCAGATATCTTGCGGATTATCTCCTCTGCCTTTTCCTTTTTTACCATGCCTGTCACAAAGTGGGGCTTGCCGCCTCCCCGGCCGTT